>JAKSNE010000014.1 GCA_024400135.1 Paludibacteraceae bacterium | reverse complement strand
GAACTACCCGTCGCAATAACTTGAACATTCGGTATTTGGTCATGAATAATTTTTAAGCATATACCAATATTCGGAATTCGTTGCGCCTCATCAATAACAATGTACTTATTTTCTCCTACAACCGCTTTAAGCCGAGGAGAGGAAGGCGTTTGCAATAAGTCTTGCACGCGCTCTTCGTCCCCATTTAGCCACACAACATCCGTTTGACTTCCTAATAGCTGACTTAGCAAAGTCGATTTCCCCACTTGCCTTGCGCCCATAATGAGAATTACTTTCCCCGTCTGGAATAGCGATTTTACTTGTTGTTCAATTTCTCTTTGAATCATAATTTCAAATTTTGGCTGCAAAGGTACGACTTTTTTTTGATATATGCAAATAAAATTATAAGATTTTTGGATTTAATTCCGAAAAAACTATAAGATTTTTGGATTTGATTCCGAAAAAACTATAAGATTTTTGGATTTTACGTCATCCACCCGACTCATCTCACGTGTCGTTTATTCAGTTCTCGTTGGTACTTGGCTGCAACGGCTTGGTGCTCGCGGAACGACTTAGAGAACACGTGTGTTCCGCTGAAGTCGGGATTGGCGCACATATATAAATAATCCGTCTTAGGTGCGGTCAAAACCGCATCGATCGTACTCTTACGCGTACAACGAATCGGTCCGGGAGGCAAACCACGATGTTTATACGTGTTATAAGGCGAGTCAAACGACAAATCTTTTTTCAGTACCCTACGCTTGCTGAAGTCTCTTTGCGCAAAGATCACCGTCGGGCATGCCTGCAAAGGGATACCCTTGCGAAGACGATTGAGATAGATAGACGCTATCGCCGGATACTCATCTTGGTTATTCGTCTCGCTCTCCACAATCGAAGAGATAGTAGCCACCTCGCTCTGACTCAGTTTCAGTGCCTCGGCTTGCATCTTGCGTTTTTCGTTCCAGAAACGTTTATACTCCTTCGCCATGCGATTAAAGAGTTCGTCCGCCGTCATCGTCCAATAGACCTCGTACGTATCCGGTAAAAACAACGTGATAGCCGTCTCGGGCTTGAGACCGTAACGCGCCATATATTCGGCATCGTACATCCGGCTGGCAATAGAAGCAGAGTCTAACAAGAGCTGTTTGCTCAAACGCTGCGCCAGCTGTTCGGGCGTGCGAACGGTGTGGGTGAACGTCAATCTGACGGGAGTTTCTTCCCCACCCTTCAGACGACGAACGACATCTGCGAACTTCACCTTCTCTCCAAAAACATAATACCCGGGGTGAACCTCGGAAAGGTGCTGCCGATGGACTTGCTTGTCCCAAAAGATCTTGGACGAAAACTCATAGTCCTTCTGTAAAACATGCAAAACCGAATCAACAGAAGCACTCGCAGGGATATAATATCCGTGCATTTTCTCCACATTCTTAATGGTCATAAAACCAGGGAAAAGGATGAGCCTGCCTATGCCCCAAAGGGCGAGAATAGTAATAGTCACTAATAAAACTTTACGCATAACATAGATTAAAAGTGTGCAAAGGTACGACTTTTTTTTGATATTTGCAAAAAAAATGTGCAGTTTTTTGGAGAAACTACACATTTTTAAGCAGGAAAGTGGAGATATTACAGTCGATATTGGACGAAAGCTTCGATGGCTTCGTAACTTGCCAGTCCTAACCGTTCGTAAAGCTGAGCCGTAGCGTGGTTACGGTCTTCGGCGCGCTGCCAGAAGAGACGTTCGTCATCGCCCATGAAAGGAGCCGACTCCATCTGCGACTGATGCTTGAGGATCGTATTCCGTTTGAATCGTAGCTCCTCCGGCGACATCGGGACTGCCATCTCAATAAGGTCAATTGACCACTCCATCCATGCACCACGGTACATCCATATACGGCAGTCGTAGAGCCAAGGCTCCGTATCTTTGAGTTCGTCTATCGCTGCCAAAACAGCGTCTAAACAGACTTTGTGGGTACCGTGCGGATCCGCCAAGTCACCTGCCACAAACATCTCCTGCGGTTTGAGTTCCAAAAGCAGTTTCTTCACAATATCCACATCGGCTTGGCTGAGGTCGTTCTTTTTGATTGTGCCCGTCTCGTAGAAAGGCAGATTAAGGAAGTGTATATGATCTTCCTGCAGTCCCATAAAACGATCCGCAGCCGTAGCTTCACCACGACGAATGAGGGCTTTCAAGTCAAGAACCTCGCGAGGAGAGAAACTCTTGAGTTGAAATGATGAATTGATGGAATGATGCGCCCAAAGGGCTATTGATGAATTGACGGCAGGAAGACCATTGAGGAAGTCGAGGAAGTATTGGAGGTTCGTATCATCAACAGCAATACAGCCGGAGGTCTCGTAAGCCACGTGTACGTTATGTCCCTGTTTGATAAGGCGGGCAAAAGTGCCACCCATTGAGATGACATCGTCATCGGGATGCGGGCTGAAGATTAAGATATCCTTCGGATACGGATTTGCGCGTTCGGGACGGTTACTATCATCGGCATTGGGTTTGCCACCGGGCCAACCGGTGATGGTGTGTTGGATATCGTTAAAGACCTTGATGTTACAGTTATAAGCAGAACCATAGAGCGACACCAGTTCGCCGAGGCTATTGTCGTTATAGTCTTTGTTGGTAAGTTTGAGAATCGGTTTGCCCGTTTTCTCGCATAGCCATACCAAGGCACGTCGCGTGAGGTGGTCGTTCCAATCGCACATAGTGACGAGCCACGGATATTCGATACGCGTCAGTAGTTGGGAGGCATTGAGGTCACAGATGAGCTGAGCGTGGTCATGGAACTGCAGTTTAGAAGCCGGACAAGCGTCGCTGACTTCACCTTCGACGGTATTCCTAACCGCACTCGCCTTGTGTTCGCCCCACGCAACGAGGATGACCTCTTTGGCGCGAAGCATGGTGCGGATACCTTGTCCCCCCACCTCTCCGACACGACCTAATCCAAGCACAAGCAGGTCGATAGGTGTTTCCTCCGGAATGACACCATCGTCACGCCAATCGAGGAATGTGGCTAGAGAGCGCATCGGCTCTACCATCGGTCGGACATCCACGAGTGTGCGTCCGGTAGAGAGGACAACGGTGAAAGTCGGCGAATCCGCTTTGAGAACACGGTCTTTGATGAGAGACGCTACGAGGGCGCTGCCCTCGGTAGCGTTCTCAACGATGGTGGTTTTAATCTTCTCACGACGAGTAAGACGAGCAAGTTCCAAAGCGTCCGTCGTCTGATAGAGCTTGGACGGAACTCGCGAAAGGGTTATCTGTGATGATAGATTAGTGCGCATTTGTCAAATTATCTAATTGAAAAAACGGCTTGGACGGGTCGGTGATCGCTAAGGAAGGGAACACGAGTTGTGTCGCAGAAGACCTCAAAACGTTCCGCCGTAGCGTTACGATAGAAAATGAAGTCGATAATCTTCTCCTTATCGGGACGGTGCCTAAAGCCTGTAAAAGTCTTCATGTCGGTTGTGACCTTAGCCTCGGCTTGCGACCAATGCATATAATCGTACATTGGGATGAGGGCAGAGTCTTCGGGTTCGACATTCATATCACCCATAACGAAGAGTGCCATCGTATCCCCACTGAGGGCTTTCAGAGTGTCTGAAATGAGTCGCAAAGACTCTTGTCGAGCAACAGCACCTTTATGATCGAGGTGGGTATTGAAGACGATGAGGCGTTTGTTGGTTGCCTTTGATTGAAGCATAATATACGTGGCTATACGTTCATATTTAGCGTCCCAACCTACGGACAACGTGTCGGGTGTTTCGCTCAGCCAGAACGTGCGAGACTGAACGAGGTCAAACTTATCGGTACGCCAATAGAGCGGGCAACTCTCGTCAGACCATAATCCCGGATGGCGACCTTGAACAACGTGGTCATAGAGGGGCAGGTTCGCTTGGATAAACGAGTCGGACTCGGTGACCACTTCTTGCATGCCGAAGACATCGGGACGGATACTATCAAGGAAATCGACGCACGCTTGACGACGAAACTCCCACGAGTTAGTACCATCGTCCTTATGGGCATCGCGGATGTTAAAGGACATAATCGTGTAATTCTCTTTCGTGCCCGAACAAGCGGACAGAACGATTAGAGAGAAGATGAGAAAAAGATTCTTTTTCATTGCTTATTGCTTAGTGATTATTGATTTTTTGCTTTTTTATTTTGGTGAGCTTTGTGCCAAACGACGCAGACTAAGAGGACGGAGAGGAATGCGGCTCCAATCCAGAACCACAGTGCGGGCGTAAAGTTATAGGTATCGCCCACTTTGTTTCCGTCGAGGAGTACGCCACTGACGATGTCTTGTAATCCTGCGGCTGCGTAGGAAGCTAATCCAACTATGCCGAGGGCGGCACCGGAGGCTTCACGAGGAACGATATCCACTGCCATCAGTCCGCCTACGAAGCAGATGAGTACACCGATAGCGATACCGAAGATAACCATCGCCAAGATATTTACCCATAGTTGATTACCACCAAAAGCAAAGAGGATAAGAGCTGTTACCTCCATCAGTCCTGCCGCCACGGCAAGGATATATCTATTTCCCTTAAAGAACCTATCGGATACCCATCCTGAGAAGACGGTGCCGATAATTCCAAGCAGAGCATTGATGGATACAATCTGAGCCGCTTGAACAAGTTCAAAGCCTTTGGTCTCTTGTAAAAAGAGCACGCCCCAACCATTGATGGCGTAACGACTTACGTACATAAACGCAGAAGCCAAAGCAAGCACCCAAACATAAGGGTTCTTGATGGCAATAATTTGGGCTTTTCCTATATTCTTATCTTCGGGTTTGACTTCGGCTTTTTCATGCGCATAGACTTCCACAGGAGGGAGACCTTTACTCTCGGGCGAGTCGTGCAGCATAAAGAGGATGATGAGAAAACCTATCGTACCGGCGATAGCGGCTCCAATAAACCCGAATTGCCATCCAAAAGCAGCAACGAGGCTACTTACCAAAAGGAAGGAGAAAAACTCTCCGAGGTTGTGGCTCGCCGACCAGAAGCCGTAGAACGTGCCTCTACGCGAGAGGGGGAACCATCGGCTTAAGGCAATCACGCAGGGAGGTGCTCCCATGGACTGTCCTAAACCGTTAATGCCCCAGAAGACCGCAAAGACGGCATAGAAAGCCCCTAACGAGATGGCAGTTTGTTGAGCAGTGAGAAATCCCAAGAAACCAACGGTTAAGTTAGCGATGGTGGAAACGAGTATGCCCAATGCCATAAAACGCTTGATGTTACTATGGTCACCGAGGAAACCGCTAATAAACTTACCTCCGGCATACGCAAAGAGCAATGCGGAGGAGATAACACCCAATTGGGTAGCGTCTAATATACCACCATCAATGATAGGTTGTTTAACAACATTGAGGGTCGTACGGCACACGTAGTACAGCGAGTAGCCCAACGTAGCTGCAATAAACGAAGAATAAGCCATTCGTTTATAGCGTTTGTCTATTTGTTCAGGGGTTCCCTGAAAAGGAGCCGAAGCAGGGGATTTCTTAAAAAAGTCTAACATAATTATTCACGCCCGCCAAGCAGGTTATAATTTATACCATTATGATTAATTAAAATACGCCCATTGTTGAGCCACTTTATATGTTGCGGTTGCGCAACGGAGGAAGGTATATCCTTTAGCCCAACCACAGGTTCGCCTTGTGCGCCATACTCGACAGCACCGGGAACCGACTTGTTGACCAAAGCCTGCGGATCGAAGGGTGCGCGATAAGCGCCCACTTGATCGAGTTCAAGAGTACCGGTCAGTCCGCCTTCGTTCATAATATCCGAACCTACGTATGTGGCTTTGAGCATATTCTCCGCAATGTTTTGGACATTTTTGGACGCATATTGTGTACTGATAGGAGCGATAGAGATGACATCCTCATTGGGACCAAACGCCATGAGGGCAGGTTGATAGGTCGTTGAGGCTGTACCTCCCAAGAAGGATACGAGTTCGTTACAAGCTGATGTCCAATCCTCCATAGCTACATCGGTGAGACCTTTGCGATAATTCATGTTGGATTGGCAAGAGAAGATGTTATTGTGTCCCGTTTTGACCGCCGTGGAATCGACCAGGGATATATCTCCACGGCGGGGGCAAGAGGAATAGTTTCCGGCAATGATATTATTGGTCAGGGAGATGTTTCCGGACATCACATAGATGGCGCCGCCCACGAAGTCAGAGGCAGAGACTCCGCTTCTAAGGCAAGAGGTATAGTTCCCGACCACGGTCGTTTGCATAAGCGTGAGTTGGGATGTTGACCCGCCTTGTAAGAAGATGGCAGAGCCTCCGGTCGTTTTATTGGCCAGGGAGGCTTTGACATCAATCTTATTGTTAGCGAAGGTGCTATTCACTACCCGTACATCTGCTGAGGAAGTCAGAGCCACGACAGCAACGGAGCCTTGCATTTTATTGACATTACCGATAAAGGAAGATCCATAGATATATATCTTGCCGGTAGTAGTGGCATAGATAGCGGCACCTTTGGCGGCTTGGTTATCCTGGAACAAACAATTCTTGACTACCAAGTCTTTGTCATTCGTCATATACACACAACCCATCATTTTATCCGTCACATTATGTCTGAATATGCAATGGTCGAGGGTAAGGTCTGCGCGGTTATTGCTGATGAGTCCTTGGGCTTCGGTAGTGCAATCTTCGATAATGCAGTCGGATACGTGGAGATATAAGCCGCTACCGGCGAGGACACCTCCGTCAGGTGTATTGGCAGAGAGAGTAACGTTTTTGAAATGGATGTTGCTTATATCGAGGGTAATAAAATCGGCTAATTGGAACAGATTCGTTTTTCCGGTGATGGTGCAGTTGTTTCCTATGATGACGCACGTATTGGCTATTTTGAGGGGTTCTAATCCGAAATCATAATCGCCTTCAACGATAATGGTATCGTTCGGTTGAATGGTTTTGGCCACTTGTCTTAATTCGTCCAAGGAGGAGACATAGTGTGTCTTTTCCCTATCGGTAGGCAGGAGAGTGACCGTGCATACGGTAGGCAGGTGATCCGAAGGCAGGAGTGAACGGCCAAGAGTAGAGGCCGAGGTATAGTAGTCCTCCACCTCAATGTTGTGTACATAGACGAAGTCGATGAGTTTGCTTGCGCCGATGGGGTTCATTCCGGATGAGAACGTGTTGTAAGAGCCACGAGGAGCTGTTTTGGTTACCTGTCGCGAATTGGCAAAATACACACCAAAATTAGCATGCGGGTCGTGGTCATTCGGTTCGCAGTTCATATCTCCGGTTACCACGCAAGGATAGTCTCCGGCTATCTGACGCAGTTGTTCGGTATTCACGCGAGCGCCTTCCCTGATAGAGACAGGATTGAGGTCCAAGTGAGTAGCGCCAAACACGAAAATCTCGCCGGTTTGTTTATCTTTGAGTTTAGCCCAAACGGTCATACGTACATATTCGGCATCCCAAGAAGGTTTGGATGGTTTCTTGGAAGGATCGGGAGCGAGCCAGAAAGTACCGTTATCCAAGCATTCATATTTCTCGGTACGGTAGAGCAGTTCGGCACCGCCGGCTGTTCCGCTATAGAGGAGGGTATAGATAGAACTCAGTTTTTCTTTTATGTAATTATGTTGGGTTGTAGAAACTTCCTGAAGGGAAACCACGTCAAAAGCCAAAGTGTCGCGAATCATCGTAATGACCGCTTCACGACGAGCCGACCAAGCTTTATCGCCGGTGTCAGAGCTGGCACCCGAAGTACGGATGTTATAGGTTCCAATGCGATGCGAGCCCTGTTTTACGGGACCTGCTACAGTGAGGGCATAGGTAGTGGTAATGCCGTCCCAAGAGGCACTGATGGTGGTGGTACCTTCTTTGATTGTTGTTACTAAGCCATTAGCATCGATGGTAGCAACATCCGAATTGGAAGATGAATATTGGATAGGGTTTTGATTATTTCGATTATCGATAAGTGTCTCATTGGTATATTGCTCTCCTACCACAGCACGAACGTTTTTATTCGTATAAAGCAGATAAGGC
Organism: Paludibacteraceae bacterium; assembly: GCA_024400135.1. Lineage (GTDB taxonomy): Bacteria > Bacteroidota > Bacteroidia > Bacteroidales > Paludibacteraceae > Colicola. The sequence continues at coordinate 9,878 of JAKSNE010000014.1, read as the reverse complement.
GTAATCGTAATCGGTCCTACCACCATACGGCCATACGTATAAGTGGACGGGTTGTCCTTAGGATAAGACAGATTAGCAATGGTTATCTTTGCGGGCACTTTAACGTCCATCGTTTTGGAGAAGACACCGGAAACGTACGTTGGTATCGGATCAAACTGAACCGAGTCAACGGGTGTCCCATTGATTTTAACGGCTAAAATAAAGCGGGCATTGTCGTCCCCTTTATTAGGGTCGTAACCGAATTGGCGGTAGGCGAAGGAGATACCTTTTATGCCGCCTTCGAATTTTATTTCTTTTCTACCTTCGGTTGTATTCTCGTCTTGTCCAAGCTCTATATACGAATTATATTTCGTTGCCGAACCAACGACACGGCACAACCAAATGCCTTGCGTTGTACCTATTGTATCGGATGTACCGCAACGGGCGTTACGATAAATCAGAGGCAAGTGGTTATCAAAACTACTGATGGTAGAAGTGTAGGCTGAAGTAGCCGAAGGTTGATTGATATTAGCGAAAGTTTCTACAACTTCTCCCTCCGCCCAAAGGGAGAGGGAGAAGAATATAGCCATCGCACAAATAAGCGATTTTTTCATAATGATTATTGCAGATATGTTTTACCGTCAAGGATAACGATTCCTTTATACGAATCGTTCACGGGTTGACCTAAAACATTGTATTTGATGTTCGAGGTACGAGTCGCATTTACGCGAGTCAAAGCCGATCCGGGCGTTGCTTCAAAAGCCGCAGCACCAACGCACGTCTTAGCTTCGTCACGTTTGTATCCGCGTTGATCCACAGAAGCATCAACTTTAGCCCACTCAGGGAACCAAGTGTTAGCCAGTTCTTGCAGGTCAGCTACAGCAGCACCGTCTTGCATTGCAAGCGGGAGAAGAGTCTTGCTGCAACCGCCATTGTCTTTGAGGTTTTCAATCGTACCGAAATATGCCTGGAAGGTTTGTACAGAATCGGCTCCGCCTTTAAATACAGAATAGAGATCGGTTGCTGCCCATATCTCCTTTGGATTAGCAAAAGCATCAGGATAGTAAGCAAAAGTACCCAGAACATTATAACCGGCAGAGGTAATGCACTCGTTCATCATCTTCGTGTTACCATCTTGGTAGATGGGAGCAAATTGCTTTTGCGAATTATCTTTATGGTCGGTTATAAACGTGTTAGCCATCTTGATGATACCATCAGATTCCATACGTAAGCTGGAACCGTATGCGCAGTTCTTAGGAGAAGCAGCAACATCGTGTTCGTCACGGATACCTTCGTTATGACCAATCGTAGAAGAGATGAAATAGAAGCCATCTATGTTACCGGAGATACCACCGCCATTAGCATAAGTCATATTGTTCAGCACGGAGGTGTTAATCATATATAAAGGACCGGCAGAGATATGCAAAGCGCCTCCGTAAGTACCACTACCAAGCGAAGCATCTTTGGCTTCCATACGAGCCTCTAAGGTCATGGTAGGATCGTCCGGATTCAAGCCAAGGGCGTTACCGTTATAGAAGCAGCAGCGTTCGAGAACGATTTCCGGTTTTTGGATATTTTCTTTCTGAGCATCAAAGAAATAACTAAGTGCGCGGAGCAATCCGCCACGGCTGTAAGCGATACCATCATGTACTTCGCAATCAATCGCATGGAATTTAGAACCTACAACAGTAATAGTTTGGGAACCTTTGCAGTTAGGAGTGATATGACCATAGATATGGCAATTCTTCACAATCACCGTACCGAGGAAGGTGCGAAGAGCAGAAGCTTGGTCTTTGAAGGAGTCATAATCGTCCGATCCGCCGGTTTCGGTATTGTAGGTGTTGATAAGATCAAGACCTTGCAGGGTAACTACATCGTCTGTAGCACCGGACAGATCTACGCGGATCAGCATTGGAGAGTCACCGGCAGAAGGAACGCCATCTTTGTTAGCATCGCCATTGAAGACGGTAGGCGTAGCGGAAGGATAAACGGGGAGAGAGGTAGAAACGCCCTTGGCCGAAGGATCGAAACCGCCGATAATAGTAATGCCACCGGTGATAACCCAAGCCTCATTACCTGATTCGAGATTGATGTTTCCACCTTTGATAAAGATGGTATCACCAGCACCAACTAAACTCGGCAATGCTTCTCTCATCATATAGACGGAGACTGCATCATCCCAACTTGTGCCTTGTGCATCTTCACTATTGGAAGCCGGGTCGCAATAAAAGACGTTTGCACTTGCGCTAAGAACAGCTGCTGCCATTAGCGCGCTTAAGAAAAGTTTTTTCATAACTTTTAAATTTTTGATTGTTAAACATTTAATTTATTTACTATCACCATCCCAGATTTTGCTTTAGCGCTCCGTTGGACAGGATAATTTCTTGGGTAGGAATAGGATAGAGGTAGTCACGGTCCTCGTTAAAGGTGCGTACGTCCGTACCATGGCAAAGGATATCTCCTCCGTCCATGCCGTTGGTCAGCCATACGTCCTTATTCAGTTCGAGGTAGGTAACACCGAACGAGAAGGGTTTATCACTCGGATTAGGGGTACTCCAGACGCAGACATCGAAGGCGCTTGGATTATCGTTTTTGGTGTTAACACATCCGCTCTTATCCGTTTTGCTCTTAGATACGCCGCCAAAGCTCATACCTGTTAGAGGTTTGGTCAGTGCCTGTCCCTCTTTCCAGCGCATGAGATCCCAATAGCGGAAACCCTCTTGCACGAGTTCGATGTCGCGCTCACGGCGGATCTCTAAGATCACACCTTGATTACCACCTTTTGCCACATGAGGATAGAGGCTTGCCATATACGGACACGGATTATCATTCGCTTCCGCCATGTCAAGATTAGGCATCTTAGCACGTTCGCGAAGGAGTTTGATAGACAAGTTGATATCGTCTTGTGTCAGTTCACCTGCTTCGGCTAAGCACTCGGCGTAGTTGAGCAGAACCTCTGCGTAGCGGAAGAGGGGTACATCGCAATCCGATTGGTTATAGGTATCCTTATTGCGCTCCATCACATATTTGATGAGTTGGTAACCGGTAGAGGAAGTCTTGACGCTATACTGATCCGCTTTATCCTCACCCACACGGTAATAATGGGTCGGGCGTAAAACGATTTGTTCCAAACGGGGGTCGCGGTTGGTCATTTCCTTACCCATCTGAATCTTGTCATAATTCTCCTGGTCTGTAAAACGGGAGCCGTCTGCCATAAGGAACTGGTTGACAAAACGCTTCGTAAATCCGGGTTTACCGGTAGTAGAAGAAACGGTATAACCATTTGCATTATGGGTCAGTTTCACTTCGGCTCCGTAGTAACGGGCCAAGATAACCTCGCAGTTGCCTTCGTATTTGCCTTGGCTGAAGAGGTTACGATAGGCTCCGTAGTGAGGTCCTTCCTGGGTAAAGAGGGAATAAGCATTGGAGTTCATTAATTGGGCAGCCGCATTAGCACCTTCCTTTAAGATCTCTTTATAGTTATCCATTCCGTGATATTTGCGGAACGTACCCTCAAAGAGGCAGACGCGAGACTTAAGGGCCATAGCCGTATAAGCATTGACACGATAGGTACTACCCTGTTTGGGTAACATCTCGATGGCTTGATTAAGATCGTACAACACACTATCCATCACGGTCGTACGAGAAGTGCGTGCGGAATAGAGCTTCTCATCATTAGAGCCCAACGTATGGCGGACCAAGGGGACATCTCCATAATAGCGTACTTTATTATAATAAAAATATGCACGGAAGAAATAGGCTAAGCCGGTATATTGTCTCTTAGCATCCTCATCAATACATTGACCCACATGCTCGAGCAGATAATTGATATGGCGGAGCATCGTCCAGTTCCATTGTGTACCGGAAGCATCCACGGGTACAACGCGGGAACCCATCATCTCATCGGGTAAGGTGGACGCATTTATTTCGTCACTGATTTCACCATAGAGGTCAGCTGCCGACGGGAATAGTGTATAGAACTGATTGGAATATTGTTCCAGTTGATCGGCAGTAGAGAAATAAAGCGCGGAACTAACGGAATCTTTTGGATACTTATCCAAATCCTTGCAAGAGGACAGATTAACCAAGCATAAGACCGTTGTAGCAATCAATAAATATATTTTTTTCATAATGGTATCCTCCTTTATTAGAATGTTATATCCAAACCTATCGAGAAGGTTCTTGAGAAGTTATAGGCTACACCTGTATTAGGACTTGCCGTATTGGATGAAGTTGCCTGTTCAGGATCGACATATTTCGAATGCTTCTTCAGCGGCGAGAAATAGAACAAGTTCTCTCCGGAGAAGTAGATACGCATACTTTGGATGACCTTATTTTGTGGAATCGGAGGAGTATAACCCAGCGTCAAGTTCTTAAGGCGGAAGTAAGCTACGTTTTGCAGGTAGCGGTCATTAACCGAGCCCAAAGGACCGTTCTTTGCATAGGCTATATATCCACGAGGACGAGGGAAGTAGGTGTTCGGGTTATCCTCGCTCCATACATTGTCCATGAAGTTCGAAGGAATGAATGAGCAGTACGGACGACCATAAGGGCCCCAGAAGGCGAGAGACTCATTGCCCGGGTACCAGTCTTGGTGACCTATACCTTGGAAGAACAGACTGAGGTCAACGCCATACCAGTTCATACCGAACTTGAAGTTATAGCTGAAACGCGGAAGGGCGTTACCAATCACCTTCAAGTCTCCATGATCGGCGAGTGTACCGGCACCCATACTGATGGTGTCGTTGCCGTCTAAATCAACGTAACGCACATCACCGGCGCGCCAGCGACACATGTCTGAGTTACCGACACCTTCGGAGCAGCGTTGTCCGACGGCGGAAGTGTTATAGCGAGCACCGTATGCAGCGGCTTCCTCGTCCGAGGCGAAGAGTCCGTCGGTAGTGTAACCCCAGATCTCGCCGAGGGTTTGTCCCTCGTAGAAGATTTCTGTAGCATCCGCTAAGTCGGTATCCAAAATCTTATTGGGGTTATTGAAGCGTGTTACCTTCGAGGTGTAGTCACCTATACCGAAGCTCACACTATACTCAAAGGGTTTGCCGCAGACTTTGACTTGGTCGTTCCATCCGATGGCTAATTCCCAACCCATGGTGCGCATATCAGAGATATTGGATTTAGGAACACCTGCGCCATAGATGGCGGGCAAGGGCATACCGTCGACGAGCATGTTCTTAGTGTCACGGATATACCAGTCACCTGTGAGGTTGAGTCGATTACGGAAGAACCCGAGGTCCCAACCTACGTCGTAGGTCGTGGCGGTCTCCCAAGTAAGGTCTTTCGCTTTAGGATCATCTTCGCGGGAGTAATAAGCGAACCCGTCACCGAACGAATATTTGTCCAGCGATTGGTTGAGGTTCATGGACTCGATATAGGTATAGTAGTCGCTGATGTTTTGGTTACCTAACGAACCGACGGACACACGCAGTTTACTGTTGGTCCAAACGGAAGAGACGGGTTCCCACCAATTCTCCTCGCTCATACGCCATCCTACACTACCGGAAGGGAAGAAACCCCAGCGGTTTTCTTTAGCGAAGCGGGACGAAGCGTCACCGCGAGCGGAGAACTCAAACAGATATCGACCTTTATAGTCATAGTTGATACGGCCGAAGAAACCGAGGGTGGACCAGTCAGCGATACTTCCTTCGGAAACCGTTACTTCGCCGGAGGCTAAGTTAAAGGCATTGAGGTCTTCGGAAGCGAGGTCCTGTTTACGCATCTTCATGTTATCGTTCCGCCATGTCTCGTATTGTCCGCCGACCATGATGGTCAAGTGGTGGGCATCCTTGAAGGTATCCTCGTAGGTTGCATAGACATTGACGTTATGGTCATTGACGCGATAGTGTTGCTCTTGATAATAATCGGCTTGGCTACCGGTGGTCAGCCATTCGGTTACACCCACCTGCTGCGAATAGGGCACATTCACTTGGCGGTTATGATACTCACGATAGCGGAAAGTATATGTATATTCGGCAGCAATCAGGAGTTGTTTAACCGGAGTAATCTCAAAGCGTTGAGTCGTACGGAACTCGCGTTCCATATTCTCGTTTTTGTGTTTGTTATAGAGCAGGGTTGCGGAGTGTCCGTCCATAACGGTAGAAGACGTATTCGAGTTAGGGTTGATATACGTTGCGGTACCGTCAGGGTTGGTAGCAGGTACATTAGGTAAGGCGTGTACGTACGATTTCTTTAACGTATTAGCCATGTCACTTGTACCCGGATAAGAACGTTTGCTATAGAAGTAACTGGTGTTGTTCGAGAAGCGCAGCCAGTTGGTTATCTTCGCATTCACCTTGCTACGGAAACTGAGGTTGTCATACAAGTCCTCTCCCACTTTGAAGACGCCATCTTGGTGATAGTAACGACCGGAGACGTAGTAATCTACTTTATCCGTTCCGCCTTTGATGGAGAGGTTATGTTCATGTTGCAAACGTGTCTGCTTATATAGGTGGTTATACCAATCGAAGTTTGCGTAATATTTGTATTGGCCATTCGGTTGAGCGATAACCCAAGGGCGAGAGGGGTCTTCTACTTTATCGTTTATACGGTCATAAAGCATTTGGAAGTCCTCTTCGGTATAGTTCGTATAGGCAGAACCGTCGTATGCCATTTTGAACATATCGTTGATTTTTGTGCTCCAGTAGCCGGTAGTGATATAATCGGTGGAGGTAGTGTTTTGGCTCCAACCTACCCGACCGCTATAGGAGACTGAGGCTTTCCCTTCCTGTCCCCTCTTAGTAGTAATAAGGATTACGCCTGCGCTCGCACGCGCGCCATAGACAGCGGCTGCCGAAGCATCTTTCAGGATGGAGACGGAAGCGATATCGTTGGCGTTTAAGCGCGATAGGCTACCCTCTACTCCATCCACGAGTACGAGAGGAGTAGCACCGGATGTCAGGGACGACACACCACGAATGTTAATATCGTATCCCGCAGCGGGGTCACCGCTGGCAGGAGCGATATTCAGACTGGGGTCTGCACCTTGTAAGGCTTGCACAGCGGAAGGTACAGGACGGGCGTTGACTGTCTTCTCGTCGATCGTAGCCACGGCACCGGTCAGGTTCACTTTCTTCTGGGTACCATAACCGACCACGACCACTTCGTCCAACACTTTGGTGTCTTCGAGAAGCGTAATCTTCATGTTTTGAGCAGCAGCGAGTTCTTGGTTAACGAAACCGATGTAGGACACTTGCAGGATAGCACCCGCAGGGGCATCCAACTGGAAGTTTCCGTCGAAGTCGGTAACGGTACCGTTGGAAGTACCTTTAACCACAACGGAGGCACCAATGACGGGTTCGCCATTGGCATCCGTAACCAAACCGCTGAATTGCTCAGCTTGCAAGGACAGGCTCACCAGTCCTGCAAGAAGCAAAAGAGATAATTTGTTCTTCATTTTTGTTAATAATTAATAGTTAATATTTATTGTATTTGTTGTCCGAATATATTATACATTGTTTCGCCCGAGACGAACAGCACTTGATTGTCCTTAACCACCTTATACACTTTAAGTTCTTCTCCCTTCGCCTGGTTTAGTTTTGTGGGTGAAGGAGGAGTAGGCTCTTTATAATCAACCAAGTCGGTTACCTCAAAGGGGTTCTCCATAGCGGCTTGAGCAGCGGCACGGCACATAGCTGCGCAGTAGTCATCAATGGCTGTGGGTTTGTAAACCACGTTCTTTGGATCCTCTCCGAAGATACGGCTATAGTAGCAAAGCGAAGCGATATAGCGTCCGTAGTCATAATTGAGGTGATAACCATCACGGTTCATCGTATGTCCCTTATAGGAAGTACGGGCGTTTTGGATTGCCGTTCCTGCAGGGATAAGCATATTCACCGTTACATCAGCATAATCCATCACGATTTGGGTAGCATTGATGATACTATCGTACATCGTTTGGCTATCGTTATTATACCACGAGAAAGCAGAACGCGTTGAAGTGGAATCGTAAGCCCAAGTCATATACATACCTATCTTCACGTCCTTATTAGAGCAAGCGGTTTGTACAATCTCGATGAGTTGCTTGATATAAGGGATGTACGATTTAACGATACCGGTGCTATCGTGGTCAGATTGGATGAAGACATAGTCCCATGGTTCGTCTGTGATTGCCTGTTTCAAGCTGGCGCCATTCGCTCCGGTAGAGGTCATATTACCTTCTTCATCAATTTTATAATAGTTATACGCCTTTGTGTCGTTTTTATAGTTCTGAACGTGCCGACTCTGCCAGCATCCGCCAAGATAAGGATAGCCGACAATGGCTTTCTTGCCTTGACCTAAGATGATAGGCATTATATGTGCCTCCAAAGCATCTTGGGTGAAACTGTTACCAATACCGAGGATACGAACGATACCGTCGTCTATCTTTTGTTGGATGGTCAACGTATAGGTAGTGGTAACTTCTGCCCATGCGGCTTGAATAGTAATCGTACCGGCTTTTAAGCAGGTTACAACGCCCGTAGCAGCATCAATAGTAGCCACGCCGTCGTTCTCACCTACGATGCTATAAACGATAGCCACTTCGTTATCGCGGTTATCAATAAGAGCAGTGTTTTGGTAGGTCGTCGATTCTTTACTCATCATAAGGGAAACAGTTTTCTCCGTGTAGTACAGATACGGCACAATCTCAAAGGCATCAAAGGTGATACGACCATTGGAAGCCAAAGGACCATCTTCATTATACGATTCGTTGTACAGCGCAATACCAACATTGGATTTTATTCCCGCATTGATAGCAAAGAAATAGTGTTCATACGTTGCAGGTCCTGTTCCTGCTTTTTCCATACTATATTCAGAGTTGCCTAATTCCGCACGAAGCTTAAGGGTGCAATTATTCTCCGTTGCCCATTGTTTCCAATTGAGAGAGAAGTATTTAATACCACCTTCAACAGCTGCTTGCGACTTGATATATCCATTAGTGAAGATATTATTGCCTTGAATACCTACTCCACCGATGGTATCGTTCGTTCCACGACGGGCACTATATGCCAGCCATGTAACATCTATATCACCTTCCACCTCTTCGCCACCTGCGGTTGAGATTAAACCTTTGGGCATCTGAGTGAAGTGCTCCACGAGTTTATTGTCGGCAGCTAAACCGGTACGGACAACTACGGTATAAGAATCTTCCCATGCTAAGAATTTAGCGGTTTCTGCCATGGTAGCAGTAATCGTAGCCGTACCAATAGCTTTGATGGTTACTTTACCTTCTGCATCTACTTCAGCCACGGAGGTGTTATCGCTCTCGTATGCAGGAGTAGCGTCTCCGGCTGTAACAACAACGGCATTCGTGAAGGAACCATCAGCCAGCACTTTCTCTACCTTACCTTCGGTAGCGAAATGGGCATCCACTTCTCCCTTAGAATTGATGGTTAAGGTGTACGTAGTCTTAGCCTCACCGTATGCGGCTTGAACAGTAATCGTACCGGCTTTTAGGCAGGTTACAACGCCCGTTTCGGCACTGATAGTAGCCACGCCGTCGTTCTCGCCTACGATGCTATACGCGATAGCCACCTCGTCGTCGCGATTGTCAATAAGTTTGTCATTGGTAAAGGTAGCAACTTTGGTCATATCTATCGTTGTATCTTTTACGGTGTAGAAGATATACGGAGTAATCGCAATAGGACCAATCTGCAGAGCGGTCGTGTTCTGCGGGTTAGCAATCTTCAGTTTGGTATTGCTCTTGATACCAAAGTTACTATTGAATACAAGGTCTGGGTCGTTTTGGTTATAGGCCTCACCCGTTTGAACTGTCTTCTCAAGTTCACGCGTAATATCTCCGGCTGTTACACTGATTGTAACAGGAGAAGCTGTCTTGTTAAACTTATTCCAAAGGAACCCTACACGTTTAACGCCACCCTCAATGGTTGTTTCCATCGAAGCGCCTC
>JAKSNE010000139.1 GCA_024400135.1 Paludibacteraceae bacterium | reverse complement strand
AAGGTGTGATCACCGCTTTCATCGTTTCTTGCCTTATCTTAGCGGCTATCCTTTATGGTATTATTCCGGGCGTTCCGACCGTGGCAGGTTGGTTCGAGTTGTTCTTCGTCAACGCTCTTGGCTGTCCGTTTAATACCGGTCTATACGTCTATCTCGTTCTCACCCTCGGTTTGTTGGGGTGGGGGATCGTCTATACCTACCGCAAATTGCAAACGAACTATACCAATAAACTCCGTTGGATTCACAACGCTATCGTGATGGTTACCGTTATCCTCATCGGTTATGGCTCTTACGCAGCTACGGTGATCCGTTCCAGTGCCGATACGCCGATGGACCAGAACAGTCCCGATAACGTCTTTGCGCTTAAGTCTTACCTCAACCGCGAGCAATACGGCGACCGTCCTCTCCTCTATGGACAGTATTATAACGCACCTGTAGAGCGTAAGGTAGAGGGTAACTATTGTGTACCTGTTGAGAAAATCGGTCACGCACAATACGCTCCGGCTCCGCAAGTCGAAGGACAAAAAGACAAATACGTCAAGACCGGTTACAAAACCTCTTACGTCTATAACAAGAACTTCTGCACCCTCTTTCCACGTATGTATTCCGGCGCAGGCGACCACGTGAACGCTTATAAGGAGTGGGCAGAAATCAAAGGACGTAAAGTGCGTTACGACGACTGCGGACAGAAGAAGTCTGACTATTGTCCCACTTTTGGCGAGAACCTGCGCTTCTTCTTCTCCTACCAAGTACATTTTATGTACTGGCGTTATTTTATGTGGAACTTCGCGGGTCGTCAAAACGACTTGCAGTCGTATGGTGACCTCACCAAAGGACAATGGCTCTCGGGTATTCCGTTCCTCGATAACGCGCGCTTAGGAGACCAGTCCAAACTGCCTACTATCCTCAAAGAAAACAAGGGTCACAACGTTTACTATATGTTGCCACTTATCCTCGGTATCATCGGAATAATTTGGCAGATACGCAAACGTGTGGGTGAACGCGAAGAAGGACTGCGTTCGTTCGCTATCGTCTTCTTCTTGTTCTTCTTGACGGGCTTAGCTATCGTCATCTACCTCAACCAGACACCTTATCAACCGCGTGAGCGTGACTACGCGTATGCGGGCAGTTTTTATGCCTTCTGTATTTGGATTGGTCTCGGTGTGCTCGGTCTCATCGACTGGCTCACTTCTCTAAACTCTAAACACTCAACTACTCTAAACTCTAAACTCTCCACTCTCAACTTAGCAATTACGATTGCTATCGTGATTGCGTCCCTCGGCGTTCCCGCCTTGATGGCACAGCAGAACTGGGACGACCACGACCGTTCGCCTCGATATTCCTGCCGCGACTTTGGTGCTAACTATCTGCGCTCGTGCGAGACGCAAGGCGTCATCTTCACCAATGGTGATAACGATACTTTCCCCCTGTGGTACAACCAAGAAGTGGAGGGCGAAGGCACTGACCTGCGTGTCTGCAACCTTTCCTACCTCCAAACGGATTGGTATATCGCCCAGATGAAACGACCCTACTACGAGTCCAAGGCACTGCCTATCACGTGGGAGTACAAGGATTATATGGAAAGTAAGAACGAGATTGTGCGCGTCAATGCGCGTATCGATGCGCCTCTGTCCGTAGAGAAAGCCTTCGAGTTCGTTCGCTCGGATAACCCGCGCACGAAGATGGATGGTGATAGTTATATCCCCTCTAAATCCCTCTATTTCGATGGACCTAACGGCGAACAGATTCCGCTGGCGTCTAAGTCTTACTACACACGCTCGGAGATGATGATTATGGAAATGCTTGAACAAAACAACTGGGAGCGTCCTTATTACTTCGCTGTCTCTTGTGGCGACTCGTATTATCTCGGTCTCAAACCGTACTTCGAGATGACCGGACTGGCTTATCGTATTACGCCTACTCGCAGTAAAGACGGGCAACCGCGCGTGAATACTGAGGTTATGTACGATAATATGATGCATAAGTTCCGTTTCGGTAACATGGACTACCCGGGTGTTTATATCGACGAGAACCTGCACCGCATGTGCCACACCCATCGAATGATGTTCCTTGAGTTAGCGCAAGCGTTGTATAATGGTCGTGAACGCGATAAGGCTCGTGAAGTGTTGAATTATTCGTTGAAAGTCCTGCCCGCTTATAATATCCCGTACGCTTCGACGGACTATACCTCTTGTGGCTATGCACAGATCTATTACGGTTTGGGAACGCCGGAGGATACTGCGAAAGCGAATGAGATTATTCGTGCCTTGGCAAATAACTGTGTGGAATATTTAGTGTGGGGTGAGTCCTTAGATAAATACACGCGTAAGGCGGTATCTTCTACGTTGGGTCACCAGTCGGCTATCTTTGGCTATGCTTTGCAACTGGCGGAGCGTTACCACCAAACCGACCTCCTCGACGAGTATTATCCCCTTTATACGCAGTACGTGCATTAATTATCGCTCACAAGATGTAAAACGGTGAGAAAATAACGGAATCCACGCAGGGAGAGTGGGAGGGAGGTGTCCCTCTCGTGATACTCGCCAAAGCGAGATTTCGGGACATATTAGCGAGCAGTGCTTCGGCACTAATCGCAACGGCGTTTACTAACGCTTGTTATCGACTATTGAAACCTGAGAAATTTCAAATATGCATTTCGAGAACAAGTAAGTGGTAGATGTCCATAGGTGTATTCTATGCCTATGCTTTTCTGCATAGGTCGATATACACGGCGTGGATTTCTAAAGCTTATTCGAATGCATGGGTTTTCTCAGGACCTCAATAGCGGATGAGCAGAGAAGAAGTCCGCGTTTTTAATTTTCCGTATGTGTGTAATAAAAACGTAGCACGTAAGCGCCAAGCCTACGTGCTTTTTGTATGCCTTCTTGGGTAGGGCGATAACGTGAGCTGACCGAAGGATAACAGAAGGATCACCGAAGGATTACCGAACGATGTTCGTAAAAACGGGAAAAGAACTGATAAAAGTGATAAAATATGTTAGGATTATTTGACACATTGATTGATTTGTTTAGACGCGAGTCCCCTCGTGAGCGTTATGAACCTGCCTGCTACGAGGCTGAGCAAGAAGAAAAGAGACAGAATTCCACGCGCACAAGCGCGGAATAAATTAATGAGTGAACAATAACTATATCGCGACCACTTCGTAGGATGTACGTAGG
>JAKSNE010000138.1 GCA_024400135.1 Paludibacteraceae bacterium | reverse complement strand
TTCATCCTGCCTAAGAAACCGGCAAATATCCTGCGTAACGTATTGGGCAAAGAGGATGTAGAGGTGAAGGTTTCGTTTGGCGAGAAGAACGCTCGTTTCGCCTTTGGCGCAACGCTGATTGTTTGCCGTCAGATTGAGGGTCGTTTCCCGAACTACAATGCCGTTATTCCGCAAAACAACCAAAACAAAGTGGTGGTAGATCGTCAAACGATCATCAACGCCTGCAAGCGCGTAGCCGTGTTTGCTAACACCGGCACTTCGCTGCTGAAACTGGCTTTGAGCGAGAATAAGATCACCATCTCGGCACAAGATATCGACTTCTCTACTTCCGCTGAGGAGACTATCGCTTGCTCGTACGAGGGCGCACCGATGGCTATCGGCTTTAAGGCTCCGTTCCTTATCGAGATCTTCAATTCCATCAGTTCGAGCGAAGTGCTCATCGAGTTGGCTGATCCTGCTCGTGCCGGTCTGATCTTACCGATGGAGAACGAGGAGAACCAAGACTTGTTGATGTTGTTAATGCCCATGCTGTTGAACGACTAATGAAACTGCAATTAGAAAGACCCTTAGTCTTCTTTGACTTGGAGACGACGGGCGTAAATATCGCCTCGGATCGTATTGTAGAACTCAGTTACTACAAACTCTATCCCAACGGTTCTTCGGAAAGTAAGACGTATCGTGTGCGTCCTGTCCAAATGATGTTAGGGCAGGAAGTGACGATGCCTATTCCCGCAGAGGCTTCTGCCGTACACGGTATCTACGATGCCGATGTGGCAGACTGTCCTACGTTTAGGCAGATTGCTCCCGAAGTAGCGAAAGTGATAGAGGATAGCGACCTTGCAGGATATAACAGTAACCACTTTGATGTCCCCTTGCTGGCGGAGGAGTTCTTGCGCTCGGATATTGATATCGACCTCAAGAGTAAGAAGATGATTGATGCCTATACCATCTTCCAAAAGAACGAACCTCGTAACCTGACGGCTGCGTATAAGTTCTTCTGCAATAAGGACTTGGCGGATGCCCACTCGGCGAATGCGGATACGATGGCGACTTACGAGGTGCTCATGGCACAACTGGAGCGTTACGATATCCCCACGACCGTTGCCGAACTGAGCGAGTATTCGCAAGGCGGTACTCGTTTTGCAGATTTTGCAGGACGTATCGCCTACGATAACGAGGGTGTGGAAATCTTCAATTTTGGTAAATACAAGGGAATGCGCGTCAAGGATGTCTTCCGTCGCGATAGCGGTTATTTCGGATGGCTCGTCAATGGCGACTTCCCTGAATATACGAAAGCCGTATTCAAACGAGTGTTTAGCTCATTGAGAGGCTGATTAGTTGAGAGTGTAGAGTTTAGAGTAGTTTAGAGTTTATGAGTTACAGGTCTCTTAAAGAACAAGAAATACAGCAATTGGTAGCGCAACATTGCACGGCAGAGGATTGGTCTCAAGTGCAAGTGAAGGATGGCTTTGACGCCCAATATGTGGAGGATGCCCATTTCTCGGGTCCTGTTCGCTTGGGTGTGTTTGAACGTACGTTCGAGTTGCCCGGAGGGGTGAAAGTGCATTCAGGTATCGCTCACGCAATGATCCATCGCTGCGAAGTGGGGGATAACTGCCACCTCTACAATATCCACAATTATATTGCTAACTACCGTATTGGCGCGAATACCTGCATTGAGAACGTGAATGCGGTCTTAGTGGATGGCGTTTCGACATTCGGCAACGGCGTTCGGGTATCGGTGATGAACGAAGGCGGCGGACGTGAGATCCCGATTTTCAATCGTCTTTCGGCATCGTTAGCGTATATATTAACTCTCTATCGACATCGTCCATTGATGGTTGAGATTGTGGAGAAGATGATAGACGACTATGCCGCTGAGCAAGCTTCGGACATGGGTTCGATAGGCGAGAACGTGACCATCCTCAATTGCGGTTCGATAAAGAACGTGAACATTGGCGATTGCGCAATGATTAGAGGTACGTCCCGTCTGCGTAACGGAACGATTAACTCCAATGCTGCCGCTCCGGTCAAACTCGGCTCGGGTGTTAAGTGTAGCGATTTTATCCTCGCCTCGGGTGTGGAGATAGGAGACTCTACGATTGTGGATAAGTGTTTCGTGGGACAAGGTTGTATCTTTGATAAACACTATTCTGCCGGCGAGTCGCTGTTCTTCAGTAACTGCCAAGGTATGCACGGTGAGGCTGCTGCCATCTTTGCCGGTCCTTACACCGTAACCCACCATAAATCGACACTGCTGATTGCGGGAATGTTCTCGTTCTTGAACGCAGGGTCGGGTAGTAACCAGTCCAACCATATGTATAAACTCGGTCCTATCCACCAAGGCGTAGCCGAACGTGGAGCGAAGACTACATCGGATTCGTACCTGTTATGGCCCAGTAAGATTGGTGCTTTCTCGCTCGTGATGGGACGACATACCCACCATGCAGATACGTCCGAGTTGCCGTTCTCGTACCTGATAGAGGATAACTCGGAGAGTTTCTTGGTGCCGGGAGCCAACCTGCGTACGGTAGGCACGATTCGTGATGCCCAGAAATGGCCGAAACGTGATAACCGTAAAGACCCCGATTTGCTGGACTGCATCAACTTCAACCTGCTGTCGCCTTATACCGTCCAAAAGATGTGGCACGGACGCGAGATATTGGAAAATATCCAACACCTCTCGGGCGAACAGACCAGCGTCTATGGCTATAAGAACTGTAAGATTCGCAATTCCTCGTTGGTACACGGAATAGCATTATACACCATCGGTATCACGAAGTTCTTGGGTAACTCCCTCATCACGCGTATCGAAAATAGTGGTGCAAAGAACCTCAACGAACTAAGTCAAGCGCTTATCCCTACCCAACAACCCGGTACGGGTGAGTGGGTCGATTTGGCAGGACTGATTGCTCCGCGGAGCGAAGTGGCACGATTATTGAAGGATATAGAGGCGGGTGAGATGACTCTGCCCCTCATACAGGAACGTTTCATCGAGATGCAACGTTATTATTACGACTACGAATGGACGTGGGCGGCTCAGAAACTGGAACAGATCTGGCAATGTCCTATCCAAAACGCCTCACTGGCACAGATAGTGAATATGGTCAATGACTGGCATAGCGCTGTCGTACAACTGGATAAGATGATTTATGACGATGCGCGTAAGGAGTTCGACCTCAATA
>JAKSNE010000137.1 GCA_024400135.1 Paludibacteraceae bacterium | reverse complement strand
GCGAGAAAGTCGTTGGACGTTATAAAGCAACTATTAGAACTATTTCAGGCGTGTACGCAGCAGGAACAAAGAATGATGAGTACTTCAAACGTGCTCAAGAACTCACCGCAGAGTTCGCTAAGAAAGAAGGTCGTCAACCTCGTATCATGATTGCTAAGATGGGCCAAGACGGTCACGATCGTGGTGCTAAAGTCGTAGCCACCGGTTATGCCGACTGTGGTTTCGACGTGGATATGGGTCCGCTCTTCCAAACGCCTGCTGAGGCTGCTAAACAAGCCGTAGAGAACGACGTTCACGTATTGGGCGTAAGTTCACTGGCTGCCGGTCATAAGACCCTCGTGCCCCAAGTGATTGCAGAGCTCAAGAAACTCGGTCGTGAGGATATCATGGTCATTGCCGGTGGTGTGATCCCCGCACAAGACTATGACTACCTCTACAAGGCTGGTGTAGCTGCTATCTTTGGTCCCGGTAGCCCTGTAGCGAAAGCTGCTTGCACTATCATGGAACTGTTGTTACAATAATGTCGTAAGAGGGGGTATCTCGTAAGAGGTACCCTCCCTTATTATGTCTAATCCTATGAAAATCATCGAGATAAAACGCAGCGTCTTTGCTGACAATAATGCCGATGCAGATAAACTGCGCGCAGAACTCAGGTCGAAAGGAGTCTTTCTACTTAACCTAATGTCTTCCCCCGGTAGCGGAAAGACATCTACGCTGATACAACTCATCAATCGCTTGAAGACCGACCTTCGAATAGCAGTCATGGAGGCGGATATAGATAGCGATGTCGATGCCGTGAAGATACATGAAGCCACCGGCATCGAATCCATTCAACTGCATACAGGTGGAATGTGCCACCTCGATGCGGATATGACCCGTCAGGGTCTTGCCCATCTTCCTTTGCAAGATATAGACTTAGCCATCTTAGAGAACGTAGGAAACCTCGTTTGTCCGGCGGAATTTGATACGGGTAGTACGATGAACGCAATGATTTTATCAGTGCCCGAAGGACACGATAAACCCCTCAAATACCCGTTGATGTTCTCTATCTGTGACTTAGTTATCATCAATAAAATAGACGTGTTGCCGTACTTTGATTTCGACCTTGATAAGTGTCGCGAGTACGTACTGCAACGCAACCCCAAAGCCACGATTATTCCTATCTCAGCCAAGACCGGAGAGGGAATAGAAACATTAGCTCAATATTTTATTAATATCATAAAAAACTAATTGTATGCCAGCTATTTCCAACAAGTATGTCCCCAAACACAAGGGTGACAAGAATCCGAATCCCAAACTGCTTGCTTTCGTTCGACACGTGACTGACCGTGCTCCCGGAAAGATCAAAGGTATCACCACCGACGATCCCGAATACTGGGGCTTAGCGTGTATCTTTGAGGACGAGATGGATGCCACAACGCGTGAGGCTGCTCTCGACCTGCTCATGGACGTTATCTCACAAAAGACCATGCGTGTGCGCGAGAAACGCGCGTATTCCTTATTAGTAGAGTGGAACAACACCAAACACTATATGCCTGACACAAAGTCGTTTGACGAACTGTTGGATAAGTTGTCGTATTTTGGTATGCTCGAATACGACTATGGTGATCGTTATACCAAGGACGGTCCCGAACCCGGGGCTACTTATACGCGCCAAGACCGCTATTATTGGGTACCGCTCTTTGTGCCCGGTTCGGCGGAATATACGAATATGAACACCGATCTCATGGACAAACACCCCGAACTGGCTATGTTCTTTGAGCGTATGACGTTCCTGCCCTTGGAGAAGATCACGCCGATGGTGCCGATGGGTGGTGCCGGTATTGGAATGCACGTTATTCCGGTGGAGAAAGCCATCTCGATGGAGAACCAGACGATGGACATCGAGCACCTATCTTATTGGCTCAAGAAATACGAGGGTCACTTAGGCGTAGGTATATGCTCTTGCCGCTACGGTCGTAAGAAACTTGACGAAGGTTGCGGTGACGACTACCGCGACTGGTGTATCGCTGTGGGTGATATGGCGGATTATTGCCGCGAGACGGGTAGGGGACACGATATCACCTACGAACAGGCAATGGCTATCCTCAAGAAAGCCGAAGACCACGGTTTCGTTCACCAAGTGACGAACATCGACGGCGAGGGTAAGATCTTTGCTATCTGTAACTGTAACGTGAAGATTTGTAATGCGTTACGTACTTCCCAACTCTTCAACACCCCGAACCTTAGCCGCAGTGCGTATATCGCCAAAGTCGAAGCCGAGAACTGCGTAGCTTGCGGCCGTTGCGTAGAGTATTGCCCTGCGGGTGCTGTTAAGTTAGGACAGAAACTATGCACGAAGGATGGTCCTATCGTTTATCCCAAACACGAACTGCCCGATGCTACCAAATGGGGCGAACACAAATGGGACGAGGACTATCGCGATAAGAACCGTATCAACTGCTACGAGACGGGTACTGCGCCTTGTAAGACCGCTTGTCCTGCGCATATACCCGTACAAGGATATTTGAAGAAAGCTGCCGAAGGCAAATATACGGAGGCATTAGAGCTCATCAAACGTGAGAACCCGCTGCCTGCTGTCTGCGGACGTATCTGTAACCGCCGTTGCGAGGACGCTTGTACGCGCGGAACGATTGATGCTCCTATTGCTATCGATGCCGTGAAGAAGTTCATTGCCGAGCAAGACCTCAATGCCGAGACACGTTTCGTGCCCGAAGTGAATATCATCTCGAACGTACAAGAGCGTTGGCAAGAGAAGATCGCCATCATCGGTGGTGGTCCTGCGGGCTTGAGTTGTGCGTATTACTTGGCAACGATGGGTTATTGCCCAACGGTGTTCGAGCGCAGCGAGGAACCCGGTGGAATGCTCCGCTACGGCGTGCCTTCGTATAAGTTAGACAAAGCCGTCTTAGCTGCCGAGATAGATATAATGAAGCAGATTGGCGTAGAGATTAAGACGGGCGTCGAAGTGGGTAAAGACATCACCATCGCTCAACTGCGCGAACAAGGATATAAAGGTTTCTACGTGGCTATCGGTTGCCAAGGTGGCAGACTGCCGGGTATCCCGGGCGAACAACTGCCGGGCGTGACGACGGCTATCGACTTCTTACACGAGGCAAACACGGGTAAGAAGAAAGTGACCGGCAAGGTAGTCGTTGTCGGTGGCGGTAACGTAGCTATCGATGCCGCTCGCGTGGCTAAACGCAGTGGTGCTGCCGAAGT
>JAKSNE010000136.1 GCA_024400135.1 Paludibacteraceae bacterium | reverse complement strand
AACGCGGAAATCACGCGGTAATCACGCGGAAATCACGCGGAACTGGAGGCTAAAAGTACTCAGCTAATTGTTCTTACACAAATTATTCATATTCCTCATGGAAATAGTCCATGATAAATTGCCCATGTCGCTTGAGAAAAGCCGCACCATATTCTTCTCCTGACAAACTATTTATACGAGCATCCGGCAACCAACCTGCCTCAAACAGTGCCCGACAAACCTCGTAGGGTGCCACAGTTGGTGTGCAGAAGAAATTATGCGCACTTTTTTGGGCTTTGTCCTTGTTGTAAAACGGATTTTTCTCACTACAAATACACTCACAGTGGTTAATGAAACATAGCCCTTTCTTGGGAGAGAACCCTATTGCGCCCTGACGGAATTGCTCCGGTACATCTACTTCTTCTCCCTCGGTTATATTCATCTTTTTGAATATCTTTTGGCGCTCGTTTTCATTTCGATAAAAAACAACCGGATCGCCATTTGATACGCGATTCCACCCTTCAAGTAAATAAGATTGATCCTGAGGAAAATTCATAAGTTTATCGACCGGCATTTTGTCAGGAACTTCTGTAAGCACCCCACAATGATAACGAACATCACCAAACGAGATGGTGTTTCCAATAAGTTTCATCCCAACAGAGAGTTTCTTTTGGAAAGGATCTGTTGCCTCCCAAGAATCGCGAGTTATAGGATATTCTTCATCCGCTGTCAAGTCGTGAACCACTATGGTTTGTTCAGAGACAGATATTACTTCCATCAAACGCATCGTTGTCTGAACCATCTTCGGCAAAATATCGTCTTTACCCAAATCACTCCGCATAGCCGTTAGCCACTCGGCTGTAGTAAAAGAAAGCAAATTCTCTCGTCCCCTAAAGACGTGCTGAACATGTTCCGCATACATCTGCTGCTCAAAAGACATACTATCGGTTGAGTTCTCCTCTACAAAAGAAAGAATGCGCTCTAAAGGATTAACCATTATGTACGAATTAGTGCCAAACCAATCCATTACTTCTCGTGTTTTCCAATAATCTGTTGTTAAATCCGGACGCAACAAATAATCGCGCAATCGTTCATTTTCAGGAGCATCCGGATAAGCTTCGTCAAAGATTGAGCACAAATCAGTAGCCACCGTTTCAATCGCAGGGTTTTCAGGATTGAAAAAATGTTTATTCTCGTTGTGCAGTTCGGCATAATACCATAATAGCAAACGCAAATCGTTGATATTAGGTTCGCCATCATAGTATTCTGATGTATCATAAAAGGGAAGTTTTGCACCTATTCTCCTTTGACACTCACGATTAACCGTCCGCCACACATTGGTTCCTGATATTATATCCTCAAACCAACAAGTAAGATATATAGCTAATAATTTCGTATCACCAAAAATCTCCTCCATATCGTACATAGGAGACTCTCTCAACCGATGATAAACACGATTGGCTAACTGAGAATAATAACGATCAACTTCATTCGCTTGTTTATATGGGTGTCGCAACACCCAATCTTGAGGAAAAATAACTGTTTTGAACATAATAAATTTCTCTATATTGTTCTAAGAATGATTCTGTTTCTAAAATTGAACATGCAAAATTACACTTTTTTTTCTAAATTTGCAAATTTATTTGCAGATTTCAAGAATTTTTACTATCTTTGCACCCAAATTTGGTTATTTTATGGCAAAGTACATATTCGTCACCGGAGGAGTCGCCTCCTCATTGGGCAAAGGAATCCTCGCAGCTTCGCTGGGCAAACTACTGCAAGCCCGCGGATTTAGAGTCACTAATCAGAAGTTCGACCCGTATATCAACATCGATCCGGGTACACTCAATCCCTACGAACATGGGGAGTGCTACGTCACCGAAGATGGTCACGAAGCAGACCTCGACCTCGGACACTACGAGCGTTTCTTAGATGTGCGCATGCACAAGTGCAATAACATCACGACCGGTCGAATCTACCAAAACGTCATTCGCAAAGAGCGCAAAGGCGATTATTTAGGTAAGACGGTTCAGGTTATTCCTCACATCACCGACGAGATCAAACGCAACGTCATGGCACTCGGTCAGACGGGCGAGTACGATTTTATTATCACCGAGATTGGCGGTACCGTAGGCGACATCGAGTCCCTACCCTATATCGAGACCGTCCGCCAACTCAAGTGGGAGATTGGCTCCGACTGCCTCTGTATCCATCTCACCTACGTGCCTTACCTCAGTGCCGCCAAGGAACTCAAAACCAAACCAACGCAGCACTCTGTGAAGGACTTACAACAAGAGGGCGTACAACCCGACATCATCGTCCTGCGCACCGAACACGAAGTGAGTGACGACATGCGTCGCAAGGTGGCATTGTTCTGCAACGTCGATGTGAAAGCAGTGATCCAATCCAAGGACGCTCCTTCTATCTATCGCGTGCCACTGAACATGCTCGAAGAAGGACTGGACGAGGTCGTTCTCACCAAGACCGGTTACGACATCAATGCCGTCCCCAAGCCCGACATGAAGGACTGGTACACTTTCCTTGAGAAGTTGGAACACGCCAAACAGGAGGTACACATCGCCCTTGTGGGTAAGTACGTCCAACTGCAAGACGCGTATAAGTCTATTCACGAGTCGCTTAGTCACGCCGCTGCTTATAACGACCGCAAACTGGTGCTGACCTCTATCCTCTCGGACGATATAACGAAAGAGAACGTGGCTTCGCTGCTTAACGGACAAGACGGCGTAGTCATCGCTCCGGGCTTTGGTGCTCGCGGATTTGAAGGTAAGATAACGGCTATCCAATACCTTCGCGAACACAATATCCCTACCCTCGGTATCTGTCTTGGAATGCAGGCTATGTGTATCGAGTTTGCGCGTAACGTCTTGGGTTATGCGGACGCAAACTCTACCGAGTTCAACGAACTGACCCAACACGATATTATCGACCTTATGGCGGATCAGAAGACGATGCTCAATAAGGGCGGAACGATGCGTTTAGGTGCTTATCCTTGCAACCTCAAGCAGGGCAGCAAACTCGCCTCTATCTATGGACAGAGTCAGATAGCGGCACGCCATCGCCATCGTTATGAGTTTAATAATAAGTTTAAGTCCGCGTTTGAAGCAAACGGGATGTCGTGTGCCGGAGAGCACCCTGTATCGGGACTGGTAGAAGCCGTTGAGCTGACGAACCATCCGTGGTTTATCGGTGTGCAGTATCACCCCGAATACTCCTCTACCGTCCT
>JAKSNE010000135.1 GCA_024400135.1 Paludibacteraceae bacterium | reverse complement strand
AAGAAATTGATTTTGTAGCAATGCGAGGAAGTGAAAAAATCTTCATTCAAGTTAGTGATGATTTATCTAATCCGGAGACTTTTAAACGAGAATATGCTCCTCTTTTACAAATTAAAGAAGCCTATCCAAAGATGATTATTGCTCGAACTCGTCATGCGGACTATGATTATCAAGGCATTATGATAAAGGACCTCGCTCATTGGTTGCAAGAGTGATGACAGGTGCATTTTTGTGCCAAGTGCGCTTTTTTATGCCCCAAGCAGACGCACAATCCATCATTACATCATTCAGCCACGCAAGTGGCGGTTAAATCCATCATTTTTGCAAAAAGATTTGCATATATCAAAAAAAAGTAGTAATTTTGCACTCGAATTAGTGTAAGTTATTAAAAAACTTAAATATTATGCGTAAACTAACTATTTTATTCGCCCTCCTAACGCTGAGCGCAGGATTGTGGGCACAAGAGATCAATGCCGTCAAATTCGTGCAAGGACAGACGACCGACTGGTACCTGCTGTCCACTAATCCCGAAGTGACCTTTACCGACCACAATCCTGTGATTGCCGGTAAGACCTACGACCTTGCCAACGGCAATGTAGAGACCGCTTTCGACACCGACCCGCTTCCTGTAATCAAAGAAGCCGCTATTGCTGATATTAATAATGTTGCCGCTGCTGCCAAAGAGGAGATAGATGGATTAGGCGTTGATGAGAGTGCCAAGAGTGATGCGAAAGCCCAAATAGGCAACATTGTAAATACGGTTACCGCCACCATCAATGCAGCCACATCCAAAGACGCTATTGACAAAGCGAAAACAGAAGCTATTGCTAAAATCCATGATGTAGTACAAACCACCAAAAATATGTGGATTTCCGTCCGCACCGATGGCACGGCAGGCAACTGGAACACAATCTGCTTGGAGCGCAATATCACCGATATCGACGGTGCTACGTTCTGGACGGTTAGCGGTCAGGATGCCACATCGTTCATCTTGGATCAAGTGACCGAACCCGAAGCTGGTCAGGGCTACCTCATCCGCTTCACGGCTGCCGAACTGAAAGTGAAATACGGTGACCAAGTGGCTTACACACCTGCAATAGCAGATGAGACCAACCCGATACAAGGAACATTCACGCAGATTGATGCAGCCGAAACGAATGTGTTGGTGGGTAACTATATCGTATATGAAAACCAACTCCGTAAAGTAGTAAGTTGGGTTGGGTTATACGCCCATCGTGCGTACGTAGTGGCAGACTTAGTGCCTAACGGCGAGCCTCAACACGCTCCTAAGGCGGCTCGTGCGTATATGCCCAAACCAAACAGCACCCCGACAGACAATTCATCATTGCATCATTCCATCAATTCATCATTTAAGATGATTAAGGACGGACAGTTCGTGATTATTCGCGATAACAAAATGTACAATGCACAAGGCATTTTGATTAATTAAGAATTAAGAGATAAGAATTATGAAGAAATTATATTCAACCCCTGCAACGCAGGAACAAGGTGTGCTAATGAACGCACAAATTTTAGAAGTTGCATCGCCCGCAGGAAATATTTATATCCCTACGGGAAGTGACATTCAGGGCTCAGACACTAATCCTATTATGGGATAAGTAAATAAAAACTAAAAACAAATATGAAAAAAGTATTTCTTTACATTAGTGTCCTATTTTTCGTGGCATGTAAGGACTATAATCCTGTAGAAATAACAGATAAGTCATATTGTCCACGAGCCGAATGGCACAAGGCTGCCTCCATTCTGATGCACACCCCCGGTATAGAACTCTTTGACGGAGTCGCTCACCCCACTGCCGGACTGTTTGAACACTATTTCAATGTCGATTCGGCTGCTGCCGAGCACCGTCATTATATAGAAATGCTTCGTGCTAATAACATTCAAGTCTATACCGTGGAAGACATACTGAAACAAATGGATAAGGATGTCCTTCGCTCATTGGCAGCGCAAGTGCTCACTTATGACGTGTCCGAACTCAGTCAAGAAGATGCCGAAGAAGTGGGTGAGAAATACCGCCAACAGACTTTAAAAGAGATGAGCCGTGAGGATCTTATCCGTTGTCTGCTTTTGCAACCCACCATCCGCTTGCGTAAGACGGAACTCAATACCGGTTATGAGGCCGTTTATGAGCATAACTCGCTCATGAACCTGTACTTCACACGCGACCAGAGTATAACCACTCCTAATGGTCAAGTCATCTGCAAGATGAACTCCACTCAGCGTGCCCCGGAGACGCGTATTATTCGCGCCTGCTACGAGGCCTTAGGCTTGACCCCTATTTATGAGATTGAGGGCGATGGTCGTATGGAAGGTGGCGATTATATCCCTGCCGGAACGGTCTCGTTTATCGGGCAAGGTATGCGTACCAACGCAGAGGCTATTGATCAGATGTTAGCACATGATGTCTTTGGACACGATACCGTTGTTGTAGCCAAACAGCATTGTCGCTGGCAATTGGAAATGCATCTTGATACGTATTTCAATATCATAGATAAAGACCTTTGCACGATGGTTGCTCGCCGCAAAAATGCACCCGTAGGCGACCCTTACTATATCTCAGCGGATATCTATGTTCGTGCTCCGGGTGAGAAGGATTATCGTTTAGAGGCAGAGGATGTATGTTTTGTGGACTTGCTCCATCAACGTGGTTTTACTATCATCCCTATTGAGGAGGCGGACGAACTGCATTATGCCAATAACTACCTCACGATCGCTCCTCGTCATATCATGGCGGTTGGGGGTCAGTCTGAGGGTCTTCAAAATGCACTTAAGGCGCATAACGTAACGGTAGAGTGGGTGCCATTGGAGCAACTCATCTGCGGCTATGGCGCTGCCCACTGCATGACGCAAGTAATGCAAAGAAGTAATTAAAGGAAGAAGGAATAAGGACCGCTGGCGCTGATGGACCGCCTTCGGCTGATGGAACAAGGATTGTCCATACTCCATCAGTGAGCAAAGCAAAATTAGAAATAACAAATGAAAAAGATTTTATTTATTATCGCAACCCTGACGCTAAGCGTGGGGTTGTGGGCACAGGAATCGTCTCAACCGGATACCGTTCGTATCTTCAACGACATTCTCATCGTTGATGAGGTGTATAATCCAAAGACATGGAAGCAGGTAGGATGGTCGTATAATTCCCATAATAATGAAGAATTATATACCTTTATTCGTACTAACACAACCGATAAATTTGGCACGTTCTCATTT
>JAKSNE010000134.1 GCA_024400135.1 Paludibacteraceae bacterium | reverse complement strand
GTCTATGACAAGAAAGGTAAGGCAAAAGTCGATGAGAAAACGCGTAAGACCATCGCTACGAAGATGTTTGAATATTACAACGGCAACGACTTCATCAAGTATGGTATCTACCTCAATGACCAAAAAGACTATGCGAATGCTTACACAGCTTTCATGCGTCATCTGCAAATCCAAGATCTTCCGATGATGCAAGATCCCAAGATGCAAGAAAAAATGCCGAAGGATACGATTTATGATCAATACAAGTATTATGCTGCCATCTTCGCTATTCAAGCGGAGATGCACGATGAGGCTATCGCTTTACTTGAAGAGATGAAGAATAATGAATATGAGGCAGTTACGGTTAACCAATTCCTCTATCAAGAGTATGTAGCCGTGAAGGATACTGCAAAGTTCGTGGCTCAACTCCAAGATGCAGTTGTTCGTTTCCCGAAAGAGCCTTGGTTCTTGCAGAACTTGATTAACCACTATATCTATTCAGGTCAAACAGAGCAAGCACTTCAATACCTCAGTCAAGCTATTGAGCGCGAACCTAACGTAGCACAATATCGCCTAATTAAAGGAAATATTGAGGCTAACGAAGGTCGTTACGATGAAGCTATGACCGAGTATGAAGACGCCCTCAAGGTGGATCCGACTATGGCAGACGCAATGGCAGGTTGCGGTCGTGTATTCTATAACCAAGCCGTTAAGATGAACGAAGACGCAGCTTATATCGCTGATGCTAAGGAATATAAGAAGGCTTTGAATGCGATGAACGAGATGTTCAAGAAATCGTTGCCTTACTTCGAAAAAGCACACGAGATGGATCCTGCTAACCGCGATTATATGATGACGCTTCGCACCCTCTATTATCGCTTCAGCATGGATGCTGAATATGACAAGATTTCCGCAGAACTCAATCAATAAGATGGGACGAATCCTTGCTATTGATTATGGTAAGAAAAGAACAGGATTAGCCGTTACGGATTGCCTCCGTATAACGGCTAATCCGTTGTTGACAATCAACACCAACGAACTCATTCCTTGGCTGCGCGACTATTTTCAACGCGAGCCGGTGGATGAGGTTGTTATCGGTCATCCAACGCAACTCAATGGACAAGAGTCCGCTTCAATGCAATGGATACGACCATTTATGGAACTGTTCAAACGTACCTTTCCCGATATGCCGTTGAAGACGTTTGATGAACGGTTCACCTCCACACTCGCTCATCGAGCGATGATTGACGGAGGACTAACAAAAACGCAGCGACAAGACAAAGCAATGGTGGATAAGATTGCTGCGTGTATCATCCTTGAAGATTATCTAAGTAGTAAATTGTAAATAGTCAAATTGTAAATGATTTTACCTATATACTTATATGGCCAATCGGCCTTACGCAAACCAACCGAGGAGGTCACTCCCGAAAATATGCCCGATATCAAGACTTTTCTGAACGATATGCAGGAGACTTTGGATGCAGCAGAAGGGTGCGGGTTAGCTGCCCCACAAGTAGGGAAGAGTTTAAGTTTCTTTATTGTGGATGGAAGCCAATTAGGAGAGGACTATCCCGATTGTCTCGATTTCAAACAAGCATTCATCAATCCTGAGATATTAGAGGAGAGCAAAGAGACTTCCACCTATTCGGAAGGCTGTCTATCGCTGCCCGGAATTAGCGAGAATGTGGTGCGACCCAAGACGATTACGATTCGTTATCAAGACGCTGATTTTCAATGGCACGAAGATACCTATACCGACTTTAAGGCGCGTATCGTTTTGCATGAGTTCGATCACCTCGAAGGGCACGTGTTCACTGACCGTATCTCGCCCATTCGTAAACAGTTTATTCGCACCAAACTGATGAATATCGTCAAAGGTAAGACCGTGGCGAAATATCGTTATAAGCGGAATTGAGCATTTTAACCATTATATTGATTAGTGTGGGATTGGCGATGGATTGCTTTGCAGTGAGTGTCGCCAAAGGATTAGCCGTTGATATACACGAGGTATTCGCTAAACGCCAACACCCATGGCTGATGGCTGTGCTCTTTGGACTTTTCCAAGGACTAATGCCGCTGATGGGGTACTATGCAGGCACGCTGCTTAGTGACTTTTTCAATCAGTATGCCGGTATCATCGCACTTGTATTGTTAGGATATATTGGGGGGAAGATGATTTGGGAAGGATGTCATAAGACCGCTACGCTGAAAGACCGCCCCAATGATTTTTCGTTGAAGACGTTGTTTGTGCTGGCGATAGCGACGAGTATAGATGCCCTTGCAACGGGAGTGATTTTTATTCCTTGTCCTGAACGGCTATGGCTCGGCGTGAGTATCATCGCTTTAGGTTCGTTTATCTTCTCTATTGCGGGCTATCTGATTGGCGTGTTTGTGGGGAGTAAGTTCAAAGTCAATGTTGAACTGATTGGGGGACTTATCTTGATTGGTATTGGACTTAAGATATTTATAGAAGGCTTATGTTCTTAATTCAAAATACGTTGGTCTCTCTCGATGTGTTGGAGAAAGAGTTCTGCTGCAACTTAGACGCTTGTCATGGTTGTTGCTGCATTGAGGGCGATGCCGGTGCGCCTATAACCGACGAGGAGGAGCAGCAACTCACAGAAGCTTTGCCTATTCTTAAAAGAGACATGACCAAAGAGGCGCAAGCCGTGGTCGAACAACAAGGCGTGAGTTATTTAGACCAGAGTGGGGAGAAGGTGACCTCTATTGTTAATAATAAGGATTGCGTGTTCGCGCGCGTAGATAAGTCCGGCTGGTGCTATTGTCTTATCGAAAAAGCTTATAAGGCAGGCAAAATAGGGTTTAATAAACCCATCTCCTGCCATCTATATCCCATTCGCTTGACCCATTTGAACAACGGATTGACGGGCGTGGAGTATCACCGATGGGATATTTGTCACTCAGCGAGACTATTAGGAAAAAAACTACATATACCTATCTATCAGTTCCTTAAAGAACCGCTTATTCGGCGGTTTGGACAGAATTGGTATGATGAATTAGAGCTTACTGCTACAGAGTGGAAGAAGCAATCTAAAGTGTAGAGTTTAGAGTGTAGAGTTTAGAGATTATGCAATGTGAGATTATAACAATTGGAGATGAACTGCTCATTGGGCAGGTTGTCGATACCAACTCCGCTTGGATGGCGGAGCGGCTGAACGAGGCATCTATTGAACTCAAACAAATCACTTCGGTTCACGACGATGCCGAACATATAGTGGAAGCCATCGATGCTGCTTTCACTCGTGCGGATAT
>JAKSNE010000133.1 GCA_024400135.1 Paludibacteraceae bacterium | reverse complement strand
ATAATCTTTCGTTTCGATAGCGTTATTAAACTCTTCATCATTGAGCCCAATTACAAACATTTCATTCACTTGCATAGAAGTCACAAGATTCCAGCCATCTTGGGGCTGCGTCTGTATCACAGGTAATCCAAGTTGCTTCCTACGCACCGCTTCTGCAAAACTAACCACTAACTCGTGATACGCACCTTTTTCATCACGATAAATAGCAATATGGTGATTGCTACCTGTTTTCCCGTAGCCAATAGGTTCGCCATTTTTGTTAAAACGAACAGGAACAGACCCTGCGTCTGAGATATTAGGAGCGAAGCAGCGAACACTCTTAATCTCCATCGTTTGTGCTTTATCCGAATATAACGGTTTAGCGAACGCTTGTTTGGCATCGTTTCCAAACGCCTCTAAACGAGCACGTACTATCTCGCGAATTGTGGGATCGACGATGGCATCCACTTTCATACTGGGATGATTCAATGGATATTTAACTACATATTGGTCACCGAGTTTGCCATAAACTGTTTCCTCTGTTAAAGCTCCCCGAGGCACTAAGATACCTTCTTGGACATTGACCCGTTTGCCATTGCGATAAATGGCTCTTTTGGCAGGAGTAGTTACTCGTCTGCCGGCTCTAAAAGAAACCGCTATATCTGCCACTTTTTCTGACACATCCGTTACCGCAAAGTGTGGCTGTTGGATAATCCAATTTTCTAATAGTGTTCGTTTTTCACTATTACGTTGCGAAATATCCGACTTTTCCAACTCATTATACATTGCTTCTCTGGATGCGTTAAGGGTGTTCAGTCGCTGAATATAACTCTGCTGAGTTAAGGCAATAGTAAGAGCATCGACAGCGTGATGACGATGGTCTAAACGCTTTGTCCAACCTTTGATTCGCTCCTCTGTGTGTTCTTGTCCGCAATGGTCATAAGTTACCATTTCGGTCATTCCCTCTACTTGCTGATACCTCGGTAAGTTAAGCGTTTGTAGGATAGAGTCGTAACCCCATTGGTGACGCAAGAAATCCGTTACACTACCACTCGTGGAATAGACATTGCGCACTGCGGTTTGAAGAATCTCCACGGCCTTGGTGGCAATGTATTGACTTTGACGCAGCTGACGGTCAATGAAATCCTGAGGAATATCTTCCATTCTCCACATCAAGTGGTCTCGCTTGGTCTTGCTTATCCGATGCGCATGGAAGGCTTCATCTACTCGTTGCTTATAGGCTTCAAACTCTGCGTCTGTGCGCGACTTCATAAAATCAAAAGCCGTTTGGTTATTTTTGGCGTGATTGCACTCTCGACAAGCACAGACTTTATTGCTAAAACTATCGTCGAACAACACGCTGCGCGGAATAATGTGTTCTACTTCTACATCAGCACCTGCTAAAAACTCTGTTGCAGAAATCATCTTCCCACAATAGAAACATTGATGCTGACTTTCTTCCCACATTTTATACTTTTGTATGCGCGTACGAGAAGGTCGAATACCCATTTCAATGATGCGAGCTTCAATATCCTTATTCAGTTTCTCATTTTTAGCATTGTTCTTAAAAGTATCGTTGCGCTCTTCTCGATTTTGTTTCAATTCGCGAGCCAACTCTACGCGCACCTCGTCTATCTCTCCATATTCTGATTTGAGGGCATTGAAGACGTTAATCATTTGATTTAAAATCTTCTCAATGATAGGCTGACGAAGAGCATTCTTCTGTAATAACGTCAGTTTTTCTGCTAACGGACGCAACTCTAATTCCTCTTTTGTGCGACTATTTGAGTGGTTGATACCGATGTGCGCACAAGCCGAACTATACATCTCTCCTTGCATCAAATACGGCAATAGTTTACGCATGAACTTATGCGATTTGTTGGCGTATCCGGGCTTAACAAAGTCTATAGCAAATAGTTTGTTTAGCACCTCCTCGTCCTCTATTTGGAATTGCTTAGAGAGGGCTTTGCGCAGTTCGTCTTTGTCTTGTACCGAATAGACCGTATGCCACAATCGGAATAGAGGCTCTTGCTCAATAGATGCATCTACCATCTCTATGAGTTCGCCTGTCTCTTCATCCACTAAACCGGCGCTTGTCGTTTTGATATCCATTTGGAGCCATTGGTCGTATTTACCACCTAATGCCTCGCGCAGTTGAACCAAGGTCTGATTGCCTTTGATGCCTTTGCCGATAGCCTTGCCTCCCCACCAACCATCTTTTTTAGAGATACCTAAGATCTTTTGTAAGTCGGTAACTTTCATCTCTTTATGCGTTTGCAAGAAATCCACCATCGCTTGGCGCTGCGCTAAAGTGATGGGATAAATCTCATTATTGCGATTGGTGAGTGTGATATTATTCACAGCCTCCCACACTGCGCATAGTTGCGCTAAAGGACTTGTACGAGGAGCACATTTAGGTCCGCTATAGACAATTTCGCCATTAGCCTTCTTGTAAGGGCGCATTTCAAATTCGCACAAGCCAACAAGGTGCTTACAAGATTTTAATGGACGTTGATAGAAAATAACACGATTACGCAAAGTCTCTATCAGTTCATCCGTTAAAACTTCCGGATAGAAAGCTTTTTGCGTTGCCATTATTTGATCGAACTCCGCAATATATGCCTGACGAGGAAAAACTTTATCTTTGATTCGGAAAGTATAGTAGGAACCCTTGGCAGATTGGACTGCACTATCTTTAAGTTCGTTGTAGAAATATTGTCCAATGGTCAAACCCTTTGATTGCAAATCTGTATATCGCTGATTAACCTCTTGCACATATTGCGTCTGTTTGGAATCAGCAGAGACATCCGCTTTGGAGTGTTTATATCCTCGTTTTTGGTTGAGGTGATAAAGCACTCGCCCAATTTGAGGCAAAGTCAGTTGACACCCCGAAGTTGCAGCATCAGAACGCATACGCCACAAGTCTATCACATTTTCGTCCATACGCTCGGGTAACATCCCATTATCACGAAGCACTTGCGTCAATAAAGCGCGACGCATCTGGTAGCGATCATAACCTTTGCGCATAGTGCGACGCTGTGTGCGATCGGCATTTTTCGTTATGGCTTGTCCGCGTTGAAACTGATCGCTATCGTCCGTAGATAAGGGAACAATACGACTACCCATCCCTAAGATTTGCGATGGTTTATTATCGACTGTTTCAATTAAAGCCCAACCAATGGAGCCAACTCCTAAGTCAAGTCCCAAAATGTGTTTCTTAGTCATAGCGTGAAGATTATCTGTATTATATATAATAGAATCAGTTTTTATCTTTCTCACC
>JAKSNE010000132.1 GCA_024400135.1 Paludibacteraceae bacterium | reverse complement strand
TGCCAAAGCTCCGCTTCGGCAGAGGTACCCGCGACTCCTCCTCTCCCCACAAAGTGGTACTTTGCGGGGACCCCATATATTGGGGCACAAGAATGCCCCGACGAGCGGAGGAGCGAATGACTAATGAACACCCAAAGGGCTAATGACTAATGAAGAATGGATCATAAATCCACAAAAATCTAACAAAAAATATATTTTATTTGCATATATCATTTTTTTGTCGTACCTTTGCACATCGTTACGAAAATCCGCTTCGCATGAAACAGATATTAACCATCATCGGCGCTCGTCCGCAGATTATCAAAGCGGCAGCTCTATCAAGGGCTATCCGCACCCGTTTTGCAGGTCAATTGACCGAGAAGATTCTTCACACCGGTCAACACTATGACGAAAATATGTCGGGCGCTTTCTTCGCCGAACTCGGTATTCCCGAACCCGACTATAACCTCCACGTCGGCTCCGGCTCCCATGGCGAGCAGACGGCGAAGATGATTAGCGGCATCGAACAAGTCCTTCTGTCCGAACCTTTCGATGGGGTAGTGGTCTATGGCGATACCAATTCCACCCTCGCGGCGGCAGTAGCAGCAGGGAAACTGCACGTGCCTATCTTCCATATCGAAGCAGGATTGCGCTCCTATAATATGGCAATGCCTGAGGAACAGAACCGTATCGTCTGCGACCACTTATCTACGATTCTCTTTGCTCCGACCCAAACGGCGGTCGATAACCTCACCAAAGAGGGACTGACAGGTAGCCCTCGTAAGTTCAAGAACGGACTCTCACCACGCGTGATCCTCAGTGGCGACGTGATGTACGATAATGCGACGTATTTCTACCAACTCGCCAAACAAAAACAATGCGGCTCCGATATTGTCATTAGCGGCTGCACACTGCGCGATAAAGGTTTCGTCCTTGCCACTATCCATCGCGATAATAACACCGACAACCCATCTCGTCTGACGGCTATCATCAGTGCGCTACTCACCATCGCTGATGAGGGAACGGACATCGTTCTGCCTCTCCACCCGCGCACGAAGAAACTGCTGCCACTCAACCTCTCGGCAGACCTATACAACCAACTCACCTCGAACGCCCACATCCATCTCTTGCCTCCGGCTTCGTTCTTCGACATCCTACTGCTGGAGAAACATGCAGCCCTTGTGATGACTGACTCGGGTGGGGTACAGAAAGAGGCGTTTTTCTTTGCCACTCCGACCGTAATCTTACGTCCCGAAACTGAATGGGTCGAGATCGTACAAGCCGGAGCCGGTATTCTTGCCGATGCTGATTACGATAGGATCTTATCCGCGTATCGCTCCCTCAACGGCAAACCCATTGCTTTCCCGCCGCTCTTTGGCGATGCCCATGCGGCGGAACATATTGTTGAATATATCATCCATTGCTATGAATAAATATGCACTCATCACCGGCGCCGGTCGAGGTATCGGTCGCGCCATCGCACAACGGATAGCCAA
The DNA here is from genome assembly GCA_024400135.1 of Paludibacteraceae bacterium. Taxonomy (GTDB): domain Bacteria; phylum Bacteroidota; class Bacteroidia; order Bacteroidales; family Paludibacteraceae; genus Colicola. The sequence continues at coordinate 1,821 of JAKSNE010000132.1, read as the reverse complement.
GAACGGCTACCACGTACTCATCAACTATCGCAGTAACCACGAAGAAGCGCAACGTACACTGGACGCTATTGTGGCTCAAGGCGGTCAAGGAACCTTAATGCCCTTTGATGTGTCGGATGCGCAAGCTGTACAACAGAATATTGAGGCTTGGTATAAAGACCATCCCAACGATTATATCGAACTGCTCGTCAATAATGCCGGTATCCGCAAGGATAACCTGATGGTTTTCCTTAATCCCGAAGACTTTGATAAGGTTGTTTCTACGAACCTGTCCTCGTTCTTCTATGTCACCAAACTCATTGTACCCGAGATGATCCGTCACCGCAATGGCCGTATTGTGAATATCGCTTCGCTTTCGGGTGTCAAAGGTACTCCGGGACAAACGAACTACTCCGCTGCCAAAGGGGGACTGATAGCCGCTACCAAAGCCTTAGCACAAGAGATTGCGAAAAAACACATTACCGTCAATGCTATTGCGCCCGGGTTTATCCATACGGATATGACCGAAGGGCTGGACGAGGAGATGCTTAAGAAGTTTATCCCTGCTGCGCGTTTTGGTGAACCCGAAGAAGTAGCCGCTCTCGTGGCGTTCCTCGCTTCTCCCGAAGCCGCCTACATCACCGGCGAATGTATTAACATCAATGGCGGTCTTTACTCTTAAACGCCTAAACGCCTAAACTCCTAAACGTCTAAACAAATGAAGAAGATCCTCCACTACATTGCCAACAACCTTTTGTTGCAAGTCCTCATTATGATAGCCCTCGGCATTGCTATCGGTCAGTTCGCACCCGTATGGCTGGTGCGTATATTCGTGTCCTTCAATGAAGTGTTTGCTTCTATCCTCTCATTTGTTGTGCCGTTGCTGATTTTAGCTTTGGTCACGGCAGCGATAGCGGATACAGGTAAGGGAGCAGGCAAGATGCTCATCTGGACGGTTGCCTTGGCTTATGTCTCCACCGTTTTGGCAGGATTGTTCTCCTTTGGCGTGTCCGATGTGGTGTTCCCGAAACTGATTTCTACGCATGTAGGAGAGGGACAACTCACAACCTCCAACCCGATCGCCTCACAACTGGTGCCGTTTGTGGATATTAAGTTCCCGCCTATCATGGACACGATGTCCGCCTTGCTCCTGAGTTTTATCTTGGGACTCACCATCCTCAAATATGATATGCCGATCTTCAAAGGGGGTATCAATGAGCTCCGCAACGTGATCATGCACGTACTCAATAAACTGGTTATTCCGTTGCTGCCGCTTTATATCTTTGGCGTGTTCCTTAAGATGACCGTTGCCGGAGAGATGAAGATGCTGTCCGATGTCTATCTCAAGGTTATCTTGGTTATGCTCTGCCTGCTGGCTGCGATTTTACTCTTACAATACCTCATCGCCGGTATCGTGAGCCGTCGTAATCCGTTCCGTCTGTTGGGCAAGATGTTCCCTGCTTTGATGACGGCACTGGCTTCGTCTTCGTCTGCGGCTACCTTACCCGTCACCTTGCGTTGTGCTGAGAGCATGGGTGCCAAACCGAATGTGGTGAACTTCGTTATCCCGATGTGCGCGAATATCCACCTCAGCGGTGCCGCTATTCGTACCGTCACCCTCGCTATCTCTACCATGATAATGTTTAGCGTCCCCTATACGTTGGTTCAGTTTGTAGGGTTTATCTTCGTCTTCTCCGTTACGGTAGTCGCTGCGCCCGGTATTCCGGGAGGTGTGATCATGGTTATTTTAGGTATGCTCGAAGCCATGCTTGGCTTCAATCAGGAGATGCTTGCCATCATGGTTACCCTCAGTATCGCCTTAGATAGTATCGGTACCGCCGT
>JAKSNE010000131.1 GCA_024400135.1 Paludibacteraceae bacterium | reverse complement strand
CGATACGATTATGCGCTTCGCAAGGAGCAAGAACTAACCGGAGGTACTCCCCTCAAAGACTGGGCAAATGGTTACCTCTATTTTGGTCTGCACCGCACGGCTACCGGTTGGGTGCTGCGCGAATGGGCACCTAACGCCACCGCTATCTATGTCAAAGGCGACATGAACGGCTGGAACAAGGACGAGTATTATCGCTTGCAACCTATCGGCAATGGGGTATGGGAAAAAGAGTGGCCGGCAGAGGCACTACGACATGAACAACTCTATAAACTGCTCGTTGAATGGAACGGCGGTTGGGGCGAACGTATCCCGAGTTATGCGACACGCGTAGTGCAAGATGAGAATACGAAGATCTTCTCGGCGCAGGTATGGGATGCTAATTTAGAATTAAGAATTAAGAATTTAGAGAAGCCGACTAGTTCAAAAGTTAAAAGATTAAAAAGACCGACTATTAAATGGCAGGCGGGGAAGGATAAGGCGTTGTTTATCTACGAGTGCCATATCGGAATGTCGAGCGAGGAGGAGAAAGTGAGTTCGTACGAGCAGTTCCGTCAAGAGGTGCTTCCTCGCGTAGCGGAACTTGGGTATAACTGCTTGCAGATAATGGCAATCCAAGAGCACCCGTATTACGGCAGTTTCGGGTATCACGTGAGCAATTTCTTTGCTGCCAGTTCGCGTTTCGGTACGCCCGAGGAACTGAAAGCGCTCATTGACGATGCGCATAGCCGAGATATCGCGGTAATCATGGATATCGTTCACTCCCACGCCGTGAAGAACGAGCGCGAAGGATTGGGTAACTTCGACGGCACGCCTTACCAGTATTTCCATGGAGGTTGGCGTCGTGAGCACCCGGCTTGGGATAGTCTATGTTTCGACTACGCCAAACCGCAGGTGATGCACTTCCTGCTCTCGAACTGTAAGTTCTGGATGGACGAATACGGTTTTGACGGCTTCCGCTTTGATGGTGTGACTTCGATGATGTACCTCAGCCACGGCTTAGGTGAGGACTTCAACGGCTATGATAGTTATTACACCCCCAATGCCGATGGCGACGCGATATGCTACTTGACGTTAGCGAATAAACTCATCCACGAAGTGAAGAAAAACGCTATCACCATTGCGGAGGATATGTCGGGTATGCCGGGTTTGGCTTGTCCTATCAAAGATGGTGGCATGGGCTTTGACTATCGGTTGGCGATGGGAATACCCGATTTCTGGATTAAGTATATCAAGGAGCAGAAAGACGAGGACTGGAAGGGTGGACACATCCTCTACGAGATGACCAACCGCCGTCAAGACGAGAAGACGATATCCTACGCCGAGAGCCACGATCAGGCACTGGTGGGCGATAAGACGATTATCTTCCGCCTCATTGATGCGGATATGTACTGGCACTTTGAGCACGGGCATTCGACCTATATGGTGGATAGAGGTATAGCGCTGCATAAGATGATCCGTCTTATCACGGCATCGACCATCAATGGCGGCTACCTGAACTTCATGGGCAACGAGTTTGGTCATCCCGAGTGGATAGACTTCCCGCGCCAAGGCAATGGCTGGAGTCACAAGTACGCACGTCGTCAGTGGAGTTTGGTGGATAACCCGAATTATTACTTCGCCGACTTAGATAGGTTTGACAAAGCGATGGTTAGCCTCTTAGAGCAAAAACTGAAAATAGAGAAGGATAAGAACGGTCTCCATCTGCCGTGGGTATATACGCTTTGGGACAACGAGGGCGACCAAGTGATTGCTTATCGTCGAGGGAACTTAGTGTTCGTATTCAACTGGAACGGCGTTAAGTCCTTCTCTGATTATGGAATCTTAGCACCCGAAGGGAAATATAAAGTTGTCCTCAATACCGATGCTCAAGCGTTTGCCGGTTTTGGTTTGTCGGACGATAGCATTGAGCATTTTACACAACCCGATAATTTATATAAGAAAGATAAAAAAGGCTGGCTGAAGCTCTATTTGCCGGCTCGCTCCGCCGTGGTGCTGGAGCTAATTTAGAATTATGAATTTAGAATTAAGAGAGTATGAGAGTAATTATTGAATCCAATTATGAATTGATGTCCGAATGGGCAGCCAATTATGTAGCAAAGAAAATCAAAGAGTTTGGTCCGAAAGAGAGTCGTCCATTCGTTTTGGGTCTTCCGACAGGTAGTAGCCCATTAGGAATGTACAAACAACTCATCAAACTCAATCAAGAAGGAAAGGTCAGTTTCCGTAACGTGGTAACATTTAATATGGACGAGTATGTGGGTCTTCCCGAGGAGCACCCTGAGAGTTATCATAGTTTTATGTGGAATAACTTCTTCAGTCATATCGACATCCGCAAGGAGAATGTGAATATCCTCAACGGTAATGCCGCTGACCTCGAAGCCGAGTGCGCTCGTTATGAGGCAAAGATCAAACAGATGGGTGGTATCAACCTCTTCTTAGGTGGTATCGGTCCCGACGGACATATCGCTTTCAACGAGCCGGGTTCGTCCCTGACTTCTCGCACCCGTAAGAAAGAGTTGACGACGGACACGATCATTGCTAACAGCCGTTTCTTCAATAACGATGTTAACCTCGTGCCCAAGACCGCTCTGACGGTAGGCGTTGGTACAGTGATGGATGCGCAAGAAGTGCTGATTCTTGTCAACGGGCACAACAAAGCCCGTGCGTTGCTGCACGCTATTGAGAAACCTATTTCTCACATGTGGACGGTTAGCGCGTTGCAGATGCACCAACACGGAATCATCGTTTGCGACGAGGCTGCGTGCGACGAACTGAAAGTCGGTACGTTCCGCTATTTCAAAGACATCGAAAAAAATAACTTATTATAATGTTACAAATTTATAATACATTAACAAGACAAAAAGAGTATTTCCGTCCTTTGCACGAAGGACACGTGGGTATGTACGTTTGCGGTCCTACCGTGTATGGCGATGCCCATTTAGGTCACGCGCGTCCTGCCATCACTTTTGATGTGCTGTATCGTTACCTCATGCAGTTGGGCTATAAGGTTCGCTATGTGCGTAATATCACCGATGTCGGTCACCTTGAGCACGATGCCGATGAGGGTGAGGATAAGATAGCAAAGAAAGCGCGTCTGGAGCAACTCGAACCCATGGAGGTGGTGCAGTATTTCACCAACCGCTACCATCACGATATGGAGGCACTGAACGTGCTGCCACCCAGTATCGAACCGCACGCCAGTGGTCACATCATTGAGCAGATAAACTTTGTTCAGAAGATTTTGGACAAAGGCTACGCTTACGTGAGCGAGGGGAGTGTGTATATGGATGTAGAGAAATA
>JAKSNE010000130.1 GCA_024400135.1 Paludibacteraceae bacterium | reverse complement strand
TGATTATTGATAATCAACTATATATTTTCTACGATAAGAAAGTATATGATATAACAGGTAAAATCATTAAATAACTTAATATGAAACAGGAATATATAACACCGACAACACAGATTGTTCTATCCTTAATTGATACACCTTTGATGTGGGATTTAGCGGGTTCCGGTACACATGGAGAAACTAAAGCACCTGCACAAGCACCTGCTCCCTCTCATAGTATGTAATGGGGACCATATTCGGCGGAGAAAGGCGAATATAGTATGATTAAAAAGCGTAAGTTCGAATGAATTTACGCTTTTTTTTGTAGAAAACATTTGCATATATGCAAGAAAAATGTGCAGATTTTTGAAAAAATGCACATTTTTATGTATAACATGCTTTTAAGCAAAGTGGAACGCGGAGGTTCTGCATAGGTTCTGTAGAGGCAATAATGCTACGTAGATGCTACGTAGATGCTACGGCTATCGTTTCGCTGGACTATCTCGTGAGCATTAGTTTGATGTTGATACCGACGTTGTCGGCTTTGACGGGATAGGAGGACGAGATAAGCGGGAAGGTGCTCTCGTGATCGTAGAAGAGTTGCAAGCTGACCTTCTGCGAGAGGACATAATCGGCACTGAGTTTCAATGTCCACATCTTATTACCACTGCTGGCTTGGGTGAGGTTCTCCTCAACCTTACGCATCAAGGTCTTAATGTCCTTATAACTTACATCAACATTGAGTTTCAAGTCGTTGCTTACTTTCTTCTGCACGCCGTTCTTGTTCTTGGTCACGAAGTTCAAGTTCTTAATCGTATAACCGGCACCAATGACAAACTCGTCCGTGTGACCTTCCGTAATCTGCACACTTGTGATATTCATGGCGAGGTTACGCTGTTTGCGGTACTCAAACTTACAGTTGAGCGAGTTCTTGAGCGACATATTCAAACCGATAAGCGGCGAGAAGTTCTCACTAAGCGTGACATTCGTAATGTCGTACGAAGACGAAGGCATCGGCATTCCCGAAGTCACGTCACGCACGAAACCGACCTGTTTGTTGGCAGCGTCCACGCCCACCCACGTGGAGTGGCTACCGTAACTTCCTATTGAATATTTGCACACGTACGCGTGCGTGAGGGAGAACGAGCGGAAATGGTCACGGATACCCGGTAACTTACTCAATCCGTCGTACGTCACACTCCAGTTGGGCAGGATATTCAAGATACCCAAGAACGGATTGAGGCTAATCTTATTCGCATCCTTACCCGTATAAGCCGCCAAGAATGCGGGAATAAGTACATCCGCCGAGTTACGAGACACGGGCAGACCATTGACTCCGACCACATATTTTTGGTCATTCGGGAGGTCGCGCATGAACCCTTGACGAGGCAGGTTCACATCATTATACTGACTTTGTACCCTACCCTGCAAGACATCGCGATTGCGCAAGAACTGGTCAAAGGCGGAGTTAGCGAAGTTGTCTTCTTGTGTGCCAATCTTCGTGAACATCGTAGCCAAAGCGACCGACGAGATATTGAACGAACCATTCATGTTCTCGATGGGGTTCTGTCCGTCTTGGAGGGTGATCGTCGAGGTGTTGGCAAGATAACGCTTTCCGTTGACTTGAATCTTCAGACCGGGCAGCGGTTCCAATGTCAGTTTGACATCAAAGTCCGTAGTCTTGGCACGTGTGATAGGTTGAATAACCGTGGAGTCGCCCTTTACCCAATTGTTCTTTTGCGCTTTATCGACCCAGTTATTCGGGAAGAAACCAAATGCGAAGTCAAAGCCGGGCGCGCTACCGCCGGTGGCTTTGATGTCCTGTCCCATGAAACCTGCTTGCGGGAAGAAACCGGGCGCGGTGAGGGACTCCGTCTCACGATAGGTGACTTGGACACGACGAATGAACGTACCGAGATAAGCGAACATGTTTCCGGTAATCTCGCCTGCCGTTTTCTTGTTGGGATCCTGCGTAGTAATCGTAACCACCAGATTCTTGCAGTCGGCTTGAGCGGTCAACGTAATCGTGTTAGCATCCTTGGTTTTGTATTTGACAGGAATACGTTTGCCCAAACTATCGGTCGAGGTGATGGTAATCTTCTCGGAGTTCAAACGGTGGTTGATGTCTATCGGTTGCCCTTTCTCCACGGCATACGTCTGCGTGAAGATCTTCGGACGGAACGTGCGCGTACGCTGTCTGCCGGTATAGAACTGCGTCATATCCTTCCAGTACTTGGACTTGCTGTACAACGTTTCGAGGTTGAGTCCGCCATCGACTTGCCATGTACGCGTCGAACTGATGGAGTTACCCATATCTATGTTTCCTTGTGCAGTAGGTGCGGTACGGGTCCAGTTGTACGAGCCGTTGTAGCTGGCGTTCGCCGTCAATGCCTCTAAATACGGGATACGATTGAACGGCACATTCCAACTGGCGGTGAAGACCTGTTGGTACGTATAAGGCGAACCCCACTTAGCTAAACTGCGCTGGATGGTGTTCTTCCAAACCTCGTATTCATTGTTTTGGAAATACCACGCATATTCTTGATCCTTGATAATCTCCTTGCTATACTTGCCCTCGTCAATCGTTCCGTTGTAGGATGATTGGAAGGTGAACTTCATGTTCTTGGTGAGGTTGTAGTTGATGTTCACGTTACGATCCCATGTGAAGTCCTTCGATGCCGATAAGTGGTCATCGAACGTAGACGCGGTAGCCGCCATGTCGCCCGTCAAGTCGCGCATCTTGAGGTTAGAGAACGTGCGGTGCATCGTCGTAGAGAACGACCACGACTGCGGCAGGTAGTAGATATTAAACTCCTTCAAGAAACGAATCTTCTGCACTTTCTCGACCTGAGCAAACGGTTCCCAAGGCTTCGGATTGAAATTGTAGGAATAGGTAAAATTACCCTTGTGGTCGGTGTTGGTGTTCTCTTTGACCTCCGGACTAAGATCTTTTTGCCGGTTATAGGAAGCCGAAACAGAGAAATTCGCCGGGTCGTAGAACATGTCTTTTTTCTTACTATGGATATTGACCTTAGCTCCTGTGACGGAGAAAGAGGTATTTTCCGAAGTGGTATTCACCATACCTTTCAGCGAATCGCGTTGTTGCTTATCCTCCATGTTGTCCAACGCGTCTTGTAACTTAACATCGGAGTCGAATGGGTTATAATCGGGAGTGGTCGTCTGCTTGGTGTAACTAACGTATGCGGGCAACTGGATACGTGCCTTAGCAGGGAAGAGGCGACCAACTTCCATAGCTGCGCTGACGGCGATGTTGTAGTTATTCTCCATGTTTCGGTTGAGCACATTACTCTCAATCGAGCCATAACCGGCGGTCTCTA
>JAKSNE010000013.1 GCA_024400135.1 Paludibacteraceae bacterium | reverse complement strand
ACGATGCCGAACATATAGTGGAAGCCATCGATGCTGCTTTCACTCGTGCGGATATTGTTCTAACGACAGGCGGATTGGGTCCAACGAAAGATGACATCACTAAGAATGTGCTGTGCGACTATTTTCGCACCACCTTAGTTGCTGACGAGACCGTTCATCAGCACATTCTTTATCTTTACAAAGACCGTCCTGATGTGATTAACAAACTGACCTCCACACAGTGGTTGGTTCCTCAATCGGCAACGATTTTGCCTAATCGCGTCGGTTCGGCACCGATTATGGTCTTCGCTAAAGGGGAGAAAATCCTTGTCTCAATGCCCGGCGTGCCGTACGAGATGAAAATCGCTATGACCGAACAGGTAATGCCGTATCTTTCAGCGCAGCGGTCTTTCAGCACAGCGGTCTTACAACGCAGTGGTCTTACAGCCGAAGGCGGTCAATGTGCGATTACTCATCGCACAGCTCTTGTGTATGCTATTCCGGAGAGTGCGCTGGCAATACGTTTAGAGGCGTGGGAAGAGACTTTGCCAAAGACGATGCACTTGGCATATCTGCCGAAAGATAGGACGGTAAGACTGCGTCTGAGTGGTTACGATGTGGCGCCAGAACAAGTAGAAGCTCAGTTTAATCAGATGCTCACTATCTTAGGCGACGATGTTGTTTTAACGGAAGATAAACCGTTAGAGGTGGCATTGGGTGAGTTGTTGCGTTCGCGTCATCAAACGATAGCCACCGCAGAGAGTTGCACTGGAGGAAAATTAGCTTCGCTACTCAATAAGCACTCCGGTTCTTCGGATTTTTATTGGGGGAGTGTGGTGGCATACGATAATTCGGTAAAGGCACACGTGTTGGGCGTTCCGGAAGCGACGTTACAAGAATATGGAGCGGTCAGCGAACCTGTCGTTCGTGCGATGGCAGAAGGGGTGAAGAAACTCCTGAAGACGGACTATGCGATAGCCACGAGTGGGGTAGCGGGACCGACCGGCGGTACACCCGACAAACCCGTTGGAACGGTTTGGGTAGCGTGGGCAACACCAACGGAAACTTTTGCCGAATGTTTGCATTTAGGTTCGCTTAGAGAGCAAATAACTGACCGCGCATGTGCCTCTGCATTAATAAAAATGATAAAATATTTGCATATATCATAAATTTTTTGTATCTTTGCACGATTTTTTAATTACAACTATGACAACAAGAGCAAAAGTGGTGACTTGGATCACCGTAATTATCCTCCTTTTAGCTGCAGGATTTATCTACATTAAGTGGTGTTTCGTTTATAGCGAAGGTGTGAACGAAGGGGATATTAACTATTTCCAAAAAGAGGGCTATATCTTCAAGACTTACGAGGGAAAAATGATTCAGACGGGTTATAACTCTCGCAATGCTAAGGCTACTATTCAGTCGAATGAGTTCCGTTTTTCGGTGAAAGACCCGAAGGTTGCTGAGAAGATTAACAACTCTTCTTCTCGTCAGATGAAGTTACATTGGCAACGTTATTTAGGCACTCTTCCTTGGCGTGGAAATAGTCAATACGTAGTTGATTCTATTTATTCGACAACCCCTGCAACGAGCGCACCGGCAGCCGAATCCGTTCCTGAATTCCCATTATCAAATGAATAAATGGTAAAAGAAAATTTTATACAAACGATTGAGTCTTCCATCGTCCAAAACTGGTCGATGGTGGCTTTCTCTGATTATGGTACTTCGGTTAGCCTCAAGTACCAAAATGTGGCGCAGGAGATTGAGCGTATTCATATTCTGTTAGAGCAGTGCGGCATCAAACCAGACGATAAGGTGGCATTGATGGGGCGCAACAACAGTTCTTGGGTTACGACGTATCTCGCTATTCTTACGTATGGTGCTATCGTTGTGCCTATTCTACAGGATTTTAAGCCCAACGATACGCTGCATATCCTTAACCACTCGGAGTCTAAACTCTTTTTTGTGACCGATGTCCTTTATGAGACAATGGATATAGACCAGATGGAGTATGTAGAAGCGGTTCTTTCGTTGACTACGCGCGAACCCTTGTCCGTCAAGTCGTCTCTATTCACTGCCGAAGATATTACATCTGCGTCTATCGAACAGATATTCCAACAGAAATATCCGGGCGGTATCACACCTGAGAAGATTCATTATACCCAACGGGATAATTCCTGTACGGCATCGATTAACTATACTTCGGGTACGACCGGTTTCAGTAAGGGTGTGGTGACTCGTCTCAATGCGCTTGCCGGTAACGTGAAGTTCTGTTCAGAGAATCACGTTATCTATCGCGGTAGCCGTCAAGTGGTGTTCTTACCGCTTGCCCATGCTTTTGGGTGCGCGTTTGACTTCTTGACCTCTTTCTGTGTGGGCGCTCACGCCTATTTCTTAGGTAAGACACCCTCTCCTCGTGTGCTATTAGAGGCGTTCAAGGAGGTTAAGCCCACCTGTATTTTTACGGTACCATTGATTTTAGAGAAGATTTATCAAAAACAGATATTGCCCTTCCTAAATAAGTCAACGGTTAATTTCGCATTGAAATTGCCCTTGATTGACGATGTGTTATTAGGTAAGATAAGACAGCAACTGATTGAGGCGTTCGGTGGTAAGTTCGACGAGATTATAGTTGGTGGCGCGCCGATGAATGCCGATGTGGAAGCGTTCTTGCAGAAGATTCACTTCCCTTATACCGTTGGCTATGGTATGACTGAATGTGCTCCGCTTATTTCGTATAGCAAGCATTATACTTTCCGTGAAGGTTCGTGTGGAAAGATTTTAGAGGGATTGATGGAAGTCAAATTAGATAATGTCAATGCCGATGGAATAGGGGAGATATTAGTTCGAGGCGAACACGTGATGTCTTGTTACTACAAGAACCAAGAAGCCACGAATGAGGTCTTTACTGCTGATGGCTGGTTGAAGACCGGTGACCTCGGGTATATTGATGAAGATGGTTTTATCTTTATCAAAGGACGTAATAAAACGATGTTCCTCGGACCGAATGGGCAAAACATTTACCCGGAGGAGATAGAGGCAAAACTTAATAACATGCCTTACGTGATGGAATCGCTTGTGATTGAGCAAGATCATAACATTGTGGCGCTTGTTTGTCCTGACTTTGAGACAGTGGATACCGCTAACCTGACAAAGAGCCAATTAGACGAGGTTATGGAGCAAAACCGCAAGATGGTCAATGGTTTGCTGGCTTCTTACGAGCAGATTTCGGCTATCAAGATCTATCCCCATGAGTTTGAGAAGACACCTAAAAAGAGTATTAAACGATTCTTATATACACACTTTTGATATGTTAACCTCTGATAAAGACAACCTAATTAAAATGTTTGAGCGCTCCTTTGTGGAGAACTGGGAACTGCCTGCCGTTTCGGACTATGGCACGCCCATTACGCTCACGTATGCTCAATTAGCGGAGAAAGTAGCGATGTTACATCTTGTCTTTCACAGTTGCGGAATAGAAAAAGATGATAAAATTGCTATAATGGGGCGGAATAACTGCAACTGGGTTGCTGCGTATTTAGCCACCATTACCTACGGAGCTATCGTTGTTCCAATCCTTCAAGATTTTAAGGCTAACGACGCTCTCCATATCATCAATCACTCCGATGCGCGCTTGTTGTTTGTTTCGGATACTATCTGGGAGTGCATGGATATTGATGAAATGAAGAAAGTGAAAGTGGTCTTCTCGTTGAATAATTTTCATCCCTTGTCTTCTCGCTTAAAACGCGAAGAACTTACCATCGAAACGATGCAAGAGATGCTAGCCCAAGCCTATCCAAAGGGCTTTAGCAAAGAGGATGTCCACTACGATGCTCGTCCTAATTCGGCGGTTGCGTCTATCAACTACACCTCCGGAACAACGGGCTTCAGCAAGGGGGTTATCACTCCTTGCAATGCGTTAGCGGCAAATATCCTTTCGTTCTATCAGACGGGTGGGCTGTTCCGCGGTTGTCGCCACGTGGCTTTCTTGCCGTTGGCGCACGCGTACGGTTGCGGTATAGATTTCTTAGGCGTGTTGACGTATGGCGGACACACTACGTTTATCGGTCGTACGCCGGCTCCGAAGATTCTGCTGCAGGCTTTTGCGGAGGTTAAACCGACCAATGTGCTTACCGTACCGCTTATCGTTGAGAAGATTTACAAGAAACAGATTGTTCCTCAGATATCGAAAACGCCTATTCGCTGGGCACTGAAAGTGCCGTTCCTATCGGATGCCGTCTTAGGTAAGATCCGCCAACAACTCATTGACGCTTTTGGTGGACAGTTTGAGGAAGTGATTATCGGCGGTGCTCCTTTGAACGCTGAAGTGGAGGAGTTCCTTACTCGCATTAAGTTCCCGTACGCCGTCGGCTATGGCATGACCGAGTGTGCTCCTCTTATCTCCTTCACGCCTTACAAGGATGGGTATAAACCGCTGTCCTGCGGAAAGATCTTAGAGGATATGGAAATTAAGGTGGTTAATCCCGACGAACAAGGTGTAGGCGAGTTATGGGTGCGTGGCGAACACGTGATGTTAGGCTATTACAAGAATGCCGCTGCCACACGCGAAGTGCTCACCAAAGACGGCTGGTTGAAGACCGGCGATCTCGGATACATTGACGAGGACGGGTATATCTTTATCAAAGGACGTAATAAGACGATGCTTCTTGGTCCCAGCGGGCAGAACATCTATCCCGAGGAGATTGAAGCCAAACTTAATAACATGCCTTACGTGATGGAGTCTATTGTTCTTCAACACGAAGACCACCTCGTGGCACTTGTCTGCCCGGATTATGAATCAACGGATACGATGACTGCCGAGGAAATAGAAAAAGCGATGGAAGAGAACCGTAAAGTCCTAAATAACGAATTGGCAACCTACGAACAGATATCGAAGATTAAACTATATCCACACGAGTTTGAGAAGACGCCGAAGAAATCCATTAAGCGTTTCCTCTATACCGCAATGGCAACTGACTAAGTATGAACCTATGTATTGATCAAGGAAACTCGAGAACGAAAGTAGCCGTTTTCAATAACGATCGCCTCATCAAGCACGTTATCTACAAGAACTTCACCTCAGCCGATGTGGAGAAGCTCTTCTCGCTCTATTCCATTGATTATGCTATTATCTCGTCTGTGGCGAACATCGAACCGGCAGTGGTGAACACACTTCATCGCCTTGCCAAACGGTTTGTGCTCTTTGACCATAAGACGCCGGTGCCTATTCAAAATGCCTACGATACGCCCGAGACTCTCGGACAAGACCGTTTGGCAGCTGCTGTAGGCGGTGTCAAACTGTTTCCTAACGAGAATGTGCTTATCATTGATATCGGTTCGGCTATCACGTTCGACGTTGTGACAAAGGACAATACCTATATCGGTGGCAATATCGCTCCGGGACTGAAAATGCGGTTCTCTATCCTCAAGCAGATGACCAAAAAACTCCCCTTCGTGGAGGTCGAACCCGATGACTTGATACCGCTTTTTGGTAAAAACACACACGATGCCATTGCGGCTGGAGTCATTCGTGGCATAATTTTTGAGGTAAAAGGGTATATGCGTACTTTGGCAGAGCGCGGAGATACCTTCCAAACGATTATGACGGGCGGTAACTGCCATTATATAAGTAAGTATATTGACTCGGTTTGCGAGCAGAAACATCTGGTCCTGCAGGGTCTTAACACCATATTAAATTATAATATCCATGCGTAAGCATCTATTCATATTATTCGTTTTGGTCTTCGCGGCTTCGCTGTCTGCGCAGAATATGACCTCGTCTCCGTTCTCCCGTTATGGCTACGGCTTGTTAGATGCGAACACTCCCAACACGTACCGTGGCATGGGTGGGGTAGGTATAGGAATGAGAAGTAACAAAGTCATCTGCTCTGCCCAACCGGCAAGTTATACGGCGTGCGACAGTATGACGTTTATGTTCGATGTCGCAGCCAGTGTGGGATGGGACAATTACCAAGATGCTAACGGCAAACGCAATCGCGCTACCGGTAACCTTGAATATCTGACGATGCAGTTCCCCATCTGGCGTCAGCACATAGCTTTTGCTGCCGGTGTGGTTCCTTATTCGGTTGTTGGATATAATATCCTCGTTCCGGATAAGTCGGGGAATGTACCCAGTTACACGCCTATTGCTGCCTATACGGGCGAGGGCGGTATAAGCGAAGTCTTTGTGGGATTGAGTTTTAACATCTGCGATTGGGTCGCATTAGGTGCCAACCTGTACTACATGTTCGGCGAAACAACCAATGCTCGTTCTATCACTTTCACCGAAGCAGGACTCACTCCTTACACCCAATTAGCTTACACCTCCATCAATAGTCTCCGCTTCCGTTACGGACTGCAAGTCTTCCATTCCTTTGAGGAACACGACTTTACCGTAGGTGCGATCTTTGAGAACAAACAGCGCTTGAAGTCCGAGTATTATGTGATAGAGTCCTCGCTCTTGGATACGATTGGAGACCCTATCACCAATGGCTTTGAGATGCCGATGGTCTATGGTGTAGGAGGAAGTTACACGTGGAAAAAACGATTGATGGTTAGTTTCGATTACGAACGTGAGTGTATGGCTTCGGCTTTGTATTTAGGACAAATAGGAACAATGAATGACCGTAACCGTTACGCTTTAGGCATTGAGTATCGCAATAATCCGCTGAGCCAGCGTTACGTAGATCGCGTGATGTGGAGGGTAGGGTGCTGCCTAACGGATAACTATATGAAGGATCCGCGAATGTCCAAGGTCAAGGATATAACGGCCTCTATCGGTATCGGTCTTCCGCTTCGCAACGCAGGAACGATCTTTAACGCTTCCGTCGAATATACCCACCGAGGCAATAAGAGTTTCCTCGAAGAAAACGAACTCAAACTCACTATCAATGCCGCTATTTGTGAAAACTGGTTCTTCAAGAGAAGATTGTAAAACTAGAAGAACTAGACAAACTAGACAAACTAGATATACTATAACTACTAAAAAATTTAATCATTATGAAAAAATCTATTATTGCTTTAGCTCTCTGCGCAGCAATCCCTGCATTAGCTTGCGCCAAGAAACCAAAGAAAGTGACTGAACCCGAGCCTGCACCGGCTCCCGTAGTTGTTGAAGAGGAGACTCCCGAAATTACTGAGGAGTGCCTCATGAACATCTCCCTTTTTGTGGAGAGTTCCAAGAACAAAGCCTATGCTGACGCATACGGTCCGTGGTTGGAGGTGTATAAGACTTGCCCTAATGCCAACAAAGCTATCTATAGCCGTGGTGCCCAAATCTTAGAGTGGAAATACAACAATGCTACTACCGATGAGGAGAAAAAACAAATCCGTGAGATGGCACTCCAAATGCACGACAAACGTATCAAATACTTTGGCGACGATCCTAAATATCCGACGGCATATATCTTAGGTCAAAAAGCCCTCGATTATTGCAAGTATTACGAGGAAGATGCCCTCAAGTTGGACGCTTATAACTGGCTCAAAGAGAGTGTTACGGCGTTAGGTGATAAGTCCCAATTGAACGTGATTCAAAAGCTCATGGAGTTGTCGAACGACCTGTATAAGGCAGATGCTAACAAGTACGGAGGTCAATACCTGACCGATTATGCAATGGTAAGCCCTATCCTTCAATCTATCTGGGATAATCCTGCTGCTAAGAACTCTACCGATGCCGCTAAACTGAAAGAATACGTGGATAATGCTTTTGCTCTTTCGGGTGCTGCCAGCTGCGATAAACTGGACGAACTGTATGCTAATTATGTCCAAACCAATGGTCAATACCTTGAGGATATGCTCAAACTCATGAAACTGTATCGTCGCGTGGGTTGCACCGAGTCGGAGGTTTATTTCGCTGCTGCCGAGGCTGCACATAAACTGCAACCGACTACCGAATCCGCTTCCGGTTGTGGCTCGATGTCGCTCAAGAAAGGTAACTACAACGACGCTATCGACTATTACAGACAAGCCATTGACCTCATCGACGATACCGATCCCGAGGCTGATGAAAACCGTGCAGACCTCCAATATCGTATCTCTTACGTTTACTTGGACAAACTGCATCGTTTGGCAGATGCTCGCACGTTTGCTAACTTAGCTATGAACAGCAATCCGAACGAAAAAGGACGCTGCTATATTATCATCGGTTTGTGCTACGCAGCTTCGCAACCCTACCAAACGCCCGATTATCCTGCTGCTAAAGCCGCTATCTTGAATAAGACCGTCTTCTGGGCAGCCGTTGATAAATTCAACAAAGCCAAAGCAGTGGATGCGTCTTGCACTGATGACGCTAACAAACTGATTGCTACTTATAGCAAATACTTCCCCTCTAAGGAAGAGCTGTTCGACCTGCCCGCAGAGTTCGGTTCGGGTACGTTCATCGTAGGTGGCTGGATTAACGAAACAACGACCGTTCGTGCCAAGAAAGACTAATATTGCAGCAATAGCGGTCATACTGCTGCTTAGCGCTTGCTCTCCTCGCGAGGCTAAACTGCGGACATCAGCAGTACAAGATCGTAGCCTTATCCCGGTGCTTAACTCGGATGAGGTTACGACCCTTATCTCCGATTCGGGTATCACCCGCTATCGTATTACTTCCTCTAAATGGCTGATCTTCGATAAAGCTCAGCCACCTTACTGGGAGTTCCCCAAGGGCATATATTTGGAGAAGTTCAACGATAGTTTGGCTATTGAGGAGACCATCAAAGCCGACTATGCCTACTACAATGACGAAACACATTTATGGCAACTCAAGGGCAATGTACACGCCGTCAATAACAAGGGCGAACAATTCGATACGCCCGAGTTATACTGGAGCCAAGATGCGGAACGGCTCTATTCGGACTCGAACATCGTTATTACTAAGGAGAAGTCCATCATCTATGGTGTCGGTTTTACGGCAAACCAAACGATGACCAACTACACAATCCATCACCCAACGGGCGTTATCCCGATAAAATCAGATGATGAGTGAAAATAGCAAAATAAAAAAAGTTACGAAATAATTTGTAAATATCAAAAATAAGTAGTATCTTTGCATTCGATTTCAAAAATAAGACAGTAAACAGCTACCCAGGCACACTACAGCTTATGAATAAAACCCTGATAAATAGATAAATAGGTCATTACCCTTCCCAAGGGTGATGACTTGTTTGTTTAGTATAAATTAACTTTATTATTAACAATCAAAAAACTTTTCGTATGAGTGCAACTCAAATGAGATCCGATTTATTGCAGAATTTATCGCCTTTTTTAGGAAATATTCAGGCAATGCAACAGATTAATGCGTTCATTATGCAATTAAGTACCCCGTCTCCTTGTGCTTATTCAATAGCCGAGGCGCAACAGCGTGTTCAATCCGCAACTCATCGTGTACTTGCCGGTGAACACGGAATTTCTAATTCAGATTTCAAGTCTCAGGTTCGCTCATGGTACAAGTAAATTGGACATTAGAAGCACAACAAGACGTTTCCCTTATTTTCCAATATTGGGTGCAGTTTTCTTATCAATATGCCCAAGATTTGATGGAGCAGTTCTTCTCCTCAACAGATTTATTAGAAACCACTCCACAGATAGGCTCTATAGAAACATTGTTTGAAGATTATGAACACGAATATCGCTATTTAGTAATCAACAAAAGATACAAAATTGTTTACTTGTATCAAAATAATATTTGCGACATTCTTTTAGTATGGGATTGTTATCGTAATCCGCAATTGCTAAAATCTCGCTTGAAAAATGGATAAAAATACCGTTTGGGTCACAACCCAACGTTTTTATAAATTAACTTTATTATTAACAACAAAAACTTTCATGCTTATGAGAAAAAATTTCAAATGGCTCCTAGCGCTCGTCGCTATGGTAGCGAGTGTTAACCTGATGGCGGGAGTAATTACATTTACTCCAGACTCAAAAACTAGCACATCAAGTGTTTCGGTTTCCCCTATATCATTTGCGTTCACAAATGGTTCTACTGCCACAAAATGGTATGACGACGGTTTACGCTTTTATGAAGGGGCAACAATTACAGTTTCTTCTGAGAATACGATTACGCAGATTGAATTCACTCATGGAGCGTCCAATAACGGATGTCTCGTTTTAGATGGATCCTCTACGGGTACATATTCTTCTATGAAGTGGACGGGAAGTGCTAAATCTATTAAGTTTAAGGTTACTCATAGTTCAGGAACGAAGAATGGTCAAGTAAAATT
Organism: Paludibacteraceae bacterium; assembly: GCA_024400135.1. Lineage (GTDB taxonomy): Bacteria > Bacteroidota > Bacteroidia > Bacteroidales > Paludibacteraceae > Colicola. Next base: position 8,074 of record JAKSNE010000013.1, on the reverse strand, counting down.
GACACAAGTGAAAGTTACCTATGAAGGTACCGCTAAAACGCTTACCTCTATCGCCATTTCTGGCAATCCGACCAAAACAACATACGAGGCTGGTGAAACATTTGACCCTGCTGGTTTAGTTGTTACGGGTACTTATGATGATAAGTCTGAAGCAACAATCACCGATGGTATAGAATGGACCATTACTCCAAGTCCATTGACCGCAGGAACAACCTCCGTTAGTGTAACTGCAACAGTTGACAAAATTACAAGTGATGCTTATCAAGTTAATGGTTTAACTGTAAATGCAATTGAAGGTGATAGATTAACTCTGGCTTCCACAGGTGTTTCCTCTGGATATACTGCGTGGAATGACAAAGTCGGTTCGCAAGGTATTGCAAAATATGCGGGTCAATCTTCGAATGGAAATAGTTCTATTCAAATGCGTAATCAATCACCATCAGGAATTGTAAGTACAACTTCTGCTGGTATTATTAAAAAGGTGAAAGTGGATTGGAATACTAACACTGTGAATGGTCGGTCTGTTAAAATTTATGGTTCTAATACTGCCTATACCGAGTCTTCGGATATATATGATGAAAAAAGCAGAGGAACAGAATTGGGCTCTATTGTGAAAGGTACGACAGAATTAGAAATTAGTGGAGATTATGCATATGTTGGTGTATTACCTGTTGGTGGTGCAATGTATTTAAACTCCATCACCTTCGTTTGGTCTGCTCCTAAGGTATTAGAAGGCATTGCCGTTAAGACTGCTCCAACCACTACAACTTATGCTGTAGGTGAGTTCTTTAGCCCTGCCGGATTAGTCATTACTGCTACCTATGATGACCAATCTACCGCTGACATTGCTTACGAAGGCAACGAAGATAAGTTCTCCTTCAGCCCTGCATTAGATGCTGCTTTAGCAACTACCAACGAAAAAGTAACTATCACTTATGGTGGTAAATCTTGTAACCAAGCTATTACCGTTAAGAATATCGAACTCACTTCCATCGTTGTTTCCGGCAATCTCTCAAAGACGGAATACACAGCAGGTGAAGATTTTGATTTCACAGGATTAGTTGCTACCGGTTACTATTCTGATGAGTCTAATAAGGACATCACCGACCAAGTAAATTGGTCTATTGACCCTGCTACATTGTCTGCCGGTCAGACTTCCGTTTCTGTCATTGCAACGTCTGGCTTAATCAGTGGCAATAAATCATACAATATCACCGTTAACGAGGCTCCGAAAGTAATTGACAACTGGAACACTTTGTTTAAAACATCTTATACTGGCAGCATTAGTGGTCTGAAAGGACAAAACGACCTTGTTTTGGAAGGCACAACAGATTTTGGTGTAACGGTTAAAGTTGAGAACCATGCTTCTACGAATGGTTACATCAAAGATCAGGATCTTCGTTTGTATACCAATAATAACGGAGATTATACATTCACTGTAACTGCTCCTACAGGAAAAGTCTTCAAGCAAATCGTTGCAACCAAGGCAGACAAGGATATTGCCGTTAAAGAGAAAGACGAAAAGGGTACTATCAGCGTAGATGGAACTTCCGGTGCAATGACTTGGACGGGTAAGGCTAATTCATTGGTATTTATACCGACTGCTACAACCGGTTTTGGTACAATGACCTTCGTAATTGCAGAGTCAGCTCCTTCTGCTGCTACTCCTACTATCACTCCTTCTACTGAGGCGGAGATTTATTGGGAGCCTATCACAGTAACTCTTGCCACCACAACCGAAGGTGCTGCTATCTATTACACTACCAATGGCGATGCTCCTACTGCTGCTTCCACCTTGTATGAAGCACCTTTCCAAGTGTCTGCTACCACTACTGTGAAGGCAATTGCCGTTAAGGAAGGCTTGGATAATAGCGAAGTTGCTTCTAAAATCTTCAGCTTTGGTAAAGTGTTTGACAATATAGCAGCATGTTTTGCCGATGAAACTCTCCAAAATGGAGACGTAGTAAAGATTTCCAATGTGAGTGCTGTAATTACCAGCTTTGCTGGTTCCGGTAAGACGGTTTACTTTGAAGGCGGTTCATTCTATGTGAATGCAACATATCCTAAGACATACGCAATAGGTGGTACGCTTTCGGGTTCAAATTTGCAATTCACATATATGAATTATGATCCCAAACAACTCCGTCCTGCAAGTTGGGAAACCCTCACTTACACCGCTCCTTCGCCTACCGGCGTCAACAACGTGAAAGCTAACGCAAAAGCTACTAAAGCTATCGTTAACGGTCAAATCGTTATCGTTCGCGACAACAAGACCTACAACGTTCTTGGCTTCTAAACCAACTAAACAAAAAAAAAGCGGCGAAAGCCGCTTTTTTTTTATCCCCCGCACTTGGAATAACCGCACTCACGGCAGTGCATACAGCCTTCCTCGTAAATAAGCGGCTGACCGCAGTTCGGGCAGACTTGACCTTGAACCACCGTACCGTCTTGGATGTACTTCTTCAAAGCGCGTTCTACACCCACTTTCCACGAGTTAATCGTCTCGCTATCCATCTGCAAACCGCCAATCATCTTGATGACTTGGTCAATCGGCATACCGAAACGAAGCACGCCCGAAATCAGTTTGGCGTAGTTCCAGAACTCCTTATCGAACTTATAACTCAGTCCTTCCACAGTGGTCTTGTAGCCGCGAGTGTTAACGAACTGGAAGTCGTAACGGCTCAGTCCTGTTGCCTCATCACGAGACTTGATGATCTTACCCGTCGTCACGGACTTAGGCAACAAGATACCGTCCTCATCATCGGCAAGACCGGTGAAGATCTCGTAAGGACGACCATCTAACAGACCTACGAACGCAATCCATTTATCCTTGTTGTTTTGGAAACGAACCACATCGCAATCCAATTCGATAGGACGTTTCTGCGTGCGATGGTCGTAGCAGATACAGGTCTTATCGTCCTTCTCGTCTTTCTTTTCCTCTTTCTTCTCGTCTTTCTTTAAGGTCTCCAGCACACCCGTGCGGCTACCTTCGCGATAGACGGTACAACCCTTACAACCACAGCGCCAAGCTTCCTCGTAGAGCTTGCCTACGAGTTCTTCGCTCACGTCGGTCGGGAGGTTGATGGTTACGGAGATGGAGTGGTCCACCCATTTCTGGATAGCACCTTGCATCTGTACCTTTGCCAGCCAATCAACATCGCCTGCCGTAGCGTGGAAATAAGGCGACTCAGCCACCAATGCCTCCACCTCGTCCATCGTGTAACGATGGTTCGGGTCGTAGGTGTGACCATTGGCATTCATCCACGTGATGAAATTATGGTGGAAGACGATATACTCTTCAAAGCTATCACCATCCTCGTTGACAAGGTCCACGTGTACGTTCTTATCGTTCGGATTAACCTTACGACGACGCTTATAGACGGGTTGGAAGACGGGTTCAATGCCGCTCGTGGTCTGCGTCATAATCGAGGTCGTGCCCGTCGGAGCTACCGTCAAACAAGCAATGTTACGACGACCATATTTCTTCATCTCCTCGTATAACTCGGGATCCGCCTCTTTGATACGATTGATATACGGATTCTTCTCCTCGCGCTTGCTATCGTAAACCTTGAACGCACCGCGCTCCTTTGCCATGTTCACGCTACTGCGATAAGCAGCAAGGGCAAGGTTCTTGTGTACTTCTACGGAGAAAGCAATCGCTTCGGGCGAACCGTAACGCAGACCCATTGCGGCGAGCATATCTCCTTCAGCGGTAGTTCCTACGCCGGTACGACGACCTTGAACGGTCTTCGTCTTGATCTTCTCCCATAACTCGCGCTCGTTACGTTTGATGGTCTCGCTCTCGGGGTCAGAGTCAATCTTTTGTAGGATCTTATCAATCTTCTCCATCTCCAAGTCGATGATATCGTCCATGATACGTTGCGCCACCATAATATGTTTGCGGAAAAGCTCAAAATCAAACTCTGCTTGCGGCGTGAAGGGGTTCTTCACGTAGTTGTAGAGGTTGATGGCGAGCAATCGGCAGCTGTCGTAAGGGCAGAGAGGTATCTCACCACAAGGGTTCGTGCTGACCGTCTTGTAGCCGAGGTCGGCATAGCAGTCGGGCACACTCTCGCGAATGATCGTATCCCAGAACAGCACACCGGGTTCAGCCGACTTCCAAGCATTGTGGATAATCTTCTTCCAGAGGGCGCGAGCGTCAATCTCTTTTTTCATTTTCGGGTTATCGCCGAGGATAGGGTACTGCTGAACGTACGGAACGCCATCAATAGCGGCTTGCATAAACTCGTCGTCAATCTTCACGCTCACGTTAGCACCCGTCACTTTTCCTTGCTCCATCTTTGCGTCGATGAACGCCTCGCTATCGGGGTGTTTGATACTCACCGAGAGCATCAACGCGCCGCGACGACCGTCTTGCGCCACCTCGCGAGTGGAGTTAGAGTAACGCTCCATAAACGGAACGAGACCCGTACTCGTCAAGGCGGAGTTCTTTACCGGACTGCCGTGAGGACGGATATGACTGAGGTCATGACCTACGCCACCACGACGTTTCATCAGTTGCACTTGCTCCTCGTCGATTTGGATGATAGCGCCATAGCTGTCTGACTCGCCATCTTGACCAATCACGAAGCAGTTGCTCAGACTGGCTACTTGGAAGTTATTACCTATTCCCGTCATCGGGCTACCTTGCGGCACGATGTAACGGAAATCTCTCATCAACTCGAACAACTCGGGTTCGGTCATCGGGTTCTTGTACTTGCTCTCGATACGAGCAATCTCTGAAGCCAAGCGATGGTGCATGTCGTCGGGTGTGAGTTCGTACAAGTTGCCAAAACTGTCTTTTAAGGCATACTTGGTCGCCCAAACGCGCGCAGCTAATTCATCGCCGTGGAAGTATTCCTTCGACGCTTCTTCAGCTTCAGTTAGTGTATAAATCTTCTTTTCCATGAGTATAGTATATTTTTTCTTCGAAACGGACTGCAAAATTACAACTTTTTTTTGATATGTGCAAATATTTTTTGCACTTTTTTGCAAAAAAAAGTTATTAACATTTTGCAGAAAGTTTCCAAAACAAAAACGTAACACTCTTAATAATAATGCGTTACGTTTTTATAAAAGTCAAAAAGTTGTCCAAAAATAAAAGTTTTCAACATTAAGCGCAAACTCCTCGCAGTCTTAGCGTTAGGCAATGATGCTGTGTGGATGCTCCGTAGATGCTGCGCTACAGACCTTGCGAGGACATTGTTTTTGTACGCCCGACATTGGGATTTGTCAAGCCTACGTAGGTCCTACGGCTGTCCAATGACGCTACGGGGGTGCTATGGGTGATGACTCGGTGAAACTGTTATCTTTTTTCTATTCTTGCGGAGCAGAGGGTGGTGCCGGAGGCATCTTTTTGCTGGTAGTTAACGGCACTGTCCGTTTCTTCAACAAACGTATAAAGTGTATCGCCAAGATAGATCTCTTTGGCATATTTGATGTCAAAACGGAAACCCTTACTCAGCCACTCCGGTTTGTTGACATTGAGCATCAGTTCCGTATATTTGCAGGAGTTACAGTGATTGTTGTAATCCACATCTCCGTACTGAATCGTGTGCGGGTGATTGACCTGCGTTTGCAAAGGCAACATCCGCGAGGGACGTGCTAAATCCAACGAGATAGACTCCGCAACACCTTGGAAGGGCGCTTGGTCAAAGACATTGACTATCTCGCGCTTGGTGAGGTCAAGAATCGCCCAAACCGTCTTGGCACGACCGATTAAAGACCCCCCCAAGCCTCCCCTCACAGGGGAGGATGTGTATATCTTATAGTTGCGGATGGAGAGCATGTGCTGGTTCTGCTCAACCCACGTCTCAACCAAGATCTCATCGCCTGCTTGGGGCATGAAATCCATCTCCAAACTCATGTTCGTGATAATCCACGTCAGTCCTTGCGGATAAAGGTACTGGATACCGAAACCGCCCTCGTCAGCAGCAAGACCTGCTATCGAAAGGATGTGATTCTGTAACGCGTGCAAGCGTAATCGACGCTCGGCGTCAATCTCTTGGTATTGAACCCTAAATGTATATTTATACATTAAATGATGAATTGAACGCCCTAAAGGGCTAAATGATGAAATGATGAATTGACTATTTATGATGAATTTATTTTAGCCAGCGGTCGAGCCAGTTGTAGAACGTGCGTTGCCAGAGGATACCGTTTTGGGGTTTGAGCACCCAGTGGTTCTCCTCGGGGAAGATAAGCAGTTGAGACGGAATACCTTGCAACTGAGCCGCATTATAGGCTGCCATCGCTTGGTTGGCTAAGATACGATAGTCTTTCTCTCCATGGATACAGAGGATAGGCGTATCCCACTGATCTACAAAGCGATGAGGCGAGTGGGCAAACGTGCGTTGAGCCACTTTATTGCTCTTATCCCAATACGGACCACCTAAGTCCCAATTGGCAAACCACATCTCTTCGGTCTCTAAATACTGCATCTCTTCGTTGAAGATACCGTCGTGCGCGATGAACGCCTTGAAACGTTTGTTATGGTGACCGGCTATCCAATAGACGCTATACCCACCAAACGACGCTCCTACACAACCCAGATGGTCTTTATCCACCGCAGGGATATTCGCTACCGCCTCGTCAATCGCCGAGAAATAGTCCTTCATGCACTGACCGGCATAGTCGCCACTGATGGCTTCGTTCCACTCTTTGCCAAAACCCGGAAGTCCACGTCTATTGGGCGCTACCACGATATAATCATGGGCAGCCATCATCATGAAGTTCCAACGATATGACCAGAACTGACTAACCGGCGACTGAGGACCGCCCTCGCAATAGAGCAGGGTAGGATATTTCTTGTTCTGGTCGAAATGAGGAGGCAGGATAATCCACGTCAACATCTGCTTGCCGTCCGTCGTCTTCTGCCAACGAGGAACAACCGTACCCATCGTTATCTGGTCGTAGATGTTTTTATTCTCGAAGGTGAGTTGGGTAATTCCGGATTTTCCGGCATTTCCGGCATTTCCAGTTATCTTGTAAATTTCGTTGGCTTCGCACATGGAGTGGCGCAGGCAGTAGTATTCATCGCCTTCCGCACTCCAATCGGCACGGGTGGGGATAGGCTCAAAGTCGTATTGTCCCTCCGTCAAACAACGGCGATTGCCGGCAAGGTCGGTCTGATAGAGCATCGTCGTTCCGTGCCAAACCGCATTGAAGACAATGTGCTCGTTATCGCGCCAATAGTAGCTATCCACATTCGTGTCCAGTCCTTTGGAGACGAACGATATAGCGTTCGTCTTTAAGTCCTTGACCATCAGTCGGTTCTCGTCGCTCTCGTAGCCATCGCGCTCCATCGACTGCCAAGCCAGTTTCGTGCCATCCGGCGAGAAAGAGGGATTGGTATCATAGCCGCCGTTGGGTTCGGTGACGTTCTCGCACGCGTGCGTACGTATATTAAAAAGGTATATGTCCGAATTGGTGGATAAAGCATATTCCTTACCCGTCTTCTTACGGCAGGTGTAGGCGATCGTCTCGTTGTCCGGACTCCAACATAGTTGCTCAATGCCGCCGAACGGACGCATCGGGCACTCAAACGTAGTGCCTTCTAACAAGTTCACAGGATGAGCCACCTTGACGGAGCGCAAAGTCATCTCGCCTTTGTAACTTAGTTCAACGTCATATACGAACGGCTGGGGCACTTCGTCCACCCACTCGTCCCAGTGTTTGTACATTAAGTCATTAGCAATGTGAGCATTAGCCTTCGGAAGGTCGGGGTGCTGATCTGCGATAGTCGGGTGCGCCTTAACCGTTTGAATAGCGATAAGGCGGTCGCGCATCGGAGAGAAAAGGAAGCCTTCGATGTCTTTTTCAAGACCTTGAACGGCGATGTCTTTCTTGTTTTGTCTTAGGTACAACTTGCCCGACTTGAGGTACGCCAAAACGCCGCTATTCCCAAACCAAGCGGGACTGGAACCCACGAACTCGTCAATCATTTGCAGTCCGTTTTCGGTCTCGACACAGATACGAATCCATGTAGTGGAGCGGTTCTCTTCCACGCTATAGTAACTAACGGAATAAGCCATCCACCCGGTCTCAATATCCAAGGTGACATTACCGATACGTC
>JAKSNE010000129.1 GCA_024400135.1 Paludibacteraceae bacterium | reverse complement strand
GACAAACGGTGCAGTATATCGTCATTGCCGACGCTTTGTTCTTTATTCCGATGGGACTTTACGGTTTCAAGCGTCGTTGCGATAAGATTCGCCGCATCGAAGATGAGACTGAGAAATATGCTCAATACAAGAAAGAGGCTATTATCCGTATCATCGTAGTGAGCAACGTGATGGTGTTGGGTATCTTTGCTTACTATTGGATGGGCGGTTACAAGTCTATGCTTTGGGTTGCCGCTATTGGTGCTATCGGTTGGTACTTCACCAAACCCACCCCTCGCAAGATCCAACTCGAACTCCTCCCTCCTGATGTTGAAACCTATTAAACTAAAGGAAAGTGTAGAGTGTAGAGTGTAGAGTTGAGAGTAGTTAATTAGTGTAAAGTGTAGAGTGGAGAGGAATTGGCTCTGATGAGCCACCGCTTTGAAAAAGCGGCCAAACTCTAAACTAATTAAACTCTAAACTTTAAGAACAACTCTAAACGCTAAACACTAAACTATAAACTAATATGATTATCGCTACTGATTTTGACGGTACGCTCGTCACTCACGAATATCCTGCTATTGGCAAACCTATTCCGTTTGCTATAGAGACCTTGATTAAACTGCAACAAGAGGACCATCACCAGATTATTCTTTGGTCCGTCCGTGAGGGCGACCTCTTGGACGAAGCGGTGGAATACTGCAAGTCCAAAGGCTTGGAGTTTTATGCAGTCAATAGTAACTATCCCGAGGAAAAACCGGAGGAACGCACCAACCGTAAGGTGGTAGCGGATGTGTATATCGACGACCGTAACTTAGGCGGTCTGCCGGATTGGGGAGTCATCTATCAGATGATTCATTCGGGTCACGCTCTTCAGCCTGTTCCCGAAGGAAATATCGAAGTCCAACCTCGCCGCCGCGGCCTCCTCGACCGCCTCTTAGGGTGAACCCGCTAAACTTGTTAAACCTGCTAAACCCGTTAAACCCGCTAAACATGCTTACTCTCCGCAAACTCGAACCCACCGACCTCCCTTACCTCTATCAATGGGAGAACGATGCCAACGCATGGCCCTCGTCAGATAACCATAACCCGCTGTCTCAGCACGACTTACGCGAATATATTGCCTCCTCTACAGGCGACATCTACAAGGATGGTCAACTGCGCCTAATCATCCTTTCGGATGGCGTGGTGGCTGGTTGTATCGACCTCTTTGACTTAGACATACGCAATAGCAAAGCCGCCATCGGTATGTACGTTGCTCCCGAGTTTAGGCATCAAGGGGTAGGGAGCGCAGCGCTCAAAGAGTTAGAGAAATACGCTTTTGGATTCTTGCACTTGCGAATGCTCTATGCTTTTACGGCAGCCAAGAATGAGGATATCACACACCTCTTCGAGTCGGCTCGTTACCAACTCTCTGCGCGGCTGACAGCGTGGATCATTGAGTCCGACGCTTTCCTTTGGCAAAAACTCGCTTAATCTTATTTCTCTAACTTAACTACCAAAGCCGAAAGAGGAGCAACCTTAATAGGCTTCTGACGAGCGGTGAAGGGGCATAAGTCGATGCTCTCACCCGTCATCACATTCACGCCTTGGGGATTATACTCTCCAAGAATCTCGTTATAGTGACTAACGGGCACTTCACGTTCCTTTTCCGAGGCATTGATATACACAAACACGGCACCTTCGTCCGTATAGCGGAAGTAAGCGTAGGTATTGTCACGGCTGGCGAAATGCATCGTCTTGCCGTTCCAAATAATCGGTTCCGACTTGCGGAACTTAAACATCCGGCAATGATAAGCGTATAGGTCTTTCTGCTCTGCCGTCAAGGTCTCATAATCCGGCAAGGGACGACGCAAGCCCGAGTGTCCCATCTTCATATCCGATGAACGAACAGCGTACTCGTCGCCTGCAAACACTTGCGGGATACCGCGCATGGTCGCAATCATCGTGATACCGAGTTTGACACGACGCAGGTCGTTGTCCTTCACGATATCCGCAAAGCGATCCATGTCGTGGTTACCTACGAACAGTAGCAGTTTATTCACGTCTGCATAGAGGTAGTCTTGCGATACGGCATCATAGACGCGCATCATGCCGTTTCCCCAGCCGTTCCCATCGTTCTCTAACGCTTGGCGAATAGCCTCTTCCGTTGGGAAGTCCATCACTGAGGGTAGGTTACTATTGAAACCGTCCGCATTGCGAGCATCGGCTTGCCAATACGCTACGTTGGAGGCAGGACGGGTCCAGCACTCACCTACGATATTGATGTTTGGATACTCGGCGCGAATAGCTTGGCACCATTCTGCCGCAGGGAGTTTATCCACGTACGGATACGTATCTACGCGCAAACCGTCGAGGTTAGCAAACTCAATCCACCAGATAGCCCATTGTTTGAAGTATTGCAGCAAATCGGGATTACTGAGGTTCATGTCGGGCATCATTCGGTCGAACCAACCGCTATTATTCAGGTCGCGGTCGTATTGCGAAGCGTTGATGTCGTAGTTAGCCGAGAAGACGTTATTGGTCGAGGTATAACTATCAAACTGATGGATCCAGTCGTGATAAGGCAGGTCGTTCATCCACCAATGCGTACCGCCGCAGTGGTTGGGCACCATATCCATGAGCACTTTGACTCCTTTCTCGTGCGCTTTAGCAACCATCTGCTTGTAAAGGTCGTTGGTGCCGTAACGTGGGTCGATGTGGTAGTAGTCCGAGCAAGCATAGCCGTGGTACGACCAAGCCGCCTCGTTGTCGCAGAGTAGGGGAGTAGGCCAGATTGCCGTGGCACCCGACTCGCGGATGTGGTCAAAACTGTTGATGATTCCTTGGATATCACCACCCCAACGACCGTGGATATTGTCTTTGTTCGCCGCCTCAGCGCATTGCGGTAGGGTGTTGTTCGTCTCGTCGCCATCTACAAAACGGTCGGACATGATAAGGTAAATCACATCTGCACTCGTGAACGACAGACGGTCACGACTGCCTTCGCGACGGCTGTTGATGGTGTATTTGAAGGAGTGTTTCTTGTTTCCTTTCTTAACGGTGATGGTATAGGTACCCTCTTTCTGTACGTCTAAATCTACGAACAGATAGTTGGGCGATTCGGCGTTGTGTTGTCCGGTTACAGTGAGACCCTCAGTCGGTTTGATGGTCACTTCAGCATCTGCGAGGTTCTGACCTTGCAGCATCAGCGTGAGGGGACAGTTCATTTCCGTCCACCAACTCAGCGGCTCCGCGCGTTGAATCTTTGGAGGCAGGGGAGTAGAGGAGTAGAGGGGGAGGGAGAAGAATAATAGGAGTAGGGTTCTCAATGAATTGTGGATAGTGTGTCTCATAATATTTTTTGTTTTTAATTTCACGCTAAAATAGCAAGCCTATAAGCCGGGTTCTGTCCCTTTCGGTGTTCATCATTAA
>JAKSNE010000128.1 GCA_024400135.1 Paludibacteraceae bacterium | reverse complement strand
TTTGACGCAGAGCAAGCAACCTTGAACACCCCCAGTCCCGAACAAGAAGTGTATGTATGGATTGACGGTATGGCTCAGTATAACTTGCACGTTCAGACCTCTATGTCCAGCCAAGTGATGCTGCACCAATCTGCTTACGGACGTTATAACCTCAATGGCGATGCAAAGAACTACAGCGTCAGCGGTAAAGGTCCGTGCTGGACAAGTTCTTTCCCCGGCATCCGCAAATGGTCATACAAATCCGAATATGGCGTATTTATTGCTAAGATCCTATACTTCTTTGAATATACCAATAAGATTGCCAGCACCGGTTATCGTCACACGATGCTCGTAAACTTCACCACGAACGAAACCCTTCTCTGCCGTGCGGAGGCTTATTCGCATAAAGGCAACTATCCTGAGGCATTGGCAGACTTGCAACTATGGTGCCAGAAATATGACATCAAGCAAACCACCGCGCCCTTTAGCAAACTGACGGACGATAAGATTCGTACCTTCTACAAACTGCCGAAGACCACGAATGTGCTTGCCAATAAGTCCTACACCCCCTCGTTACACAATCAAGAGTTAGATCCGAATTGGACTATTAAGGACGAGGCGATGCCTTATATCTACTGCTGCTTGCACTTCCGTCGTATCGAGACCATGCACGAGGGTATCCGTTTCCAAGACCTCAAACGCTATGCCATCGAATGGGAGCACATCATCGGTGCCAAAGCCGACCGTAAGTTCATGTGCTGGAACGACGACCGCCGTGCCGTACAACTGCCGGAAGCCGTCATCCTTGAAGGTATAGAAGCTAACCCCCGCACCGTTGTGGGCGAGAACGTTACCCCGAATATAGCACCGCAAGAGACCTACATAGGAGACCCCGATGAAGCCGAGGTGCTCGCGAACCAACTAAAAGAAACGATTACCGAAGTTACCGATTAACGCCATGAAAAAATATCTATTATTACTTCCCGTGCTTGCCCTGCTATTGGCAGGTTGCAATGTCGATAAAATCGATAAAGAGCATAGTGTTATCATCGACCCTACGATTGATACACAATCGCCCATTTATCATTTCGAGCAGTACTTGAGAAAACGCTTTGTCGCTCCCTACAACGTAGAGATGATCTATCGTTGGCGAGAGAATGCCACCGTAACATCCTATAACTTGGTGCCCTGCCGCTTGGGTCGCGTGGACTCCATCGCCCACCTCACCCACTACCTATGGTTCGACCTTTATGACCAAGTCGTGGACACAACATTCCTAAAGATCTATGGTCCGCGAATGATCCAATATATCGGTTCTAAGGGTTATAACTCCAACGGAACAGCAACCCTCGGTACAGCCGATGGCGGTATCAAGATCATCCTTTACGGTATGAACGAGTTACACCTCAATAACATCAACGAACTCAACCAATATGCCTTCCACGTGATGCACCACGAGTTCAGTCACATCCTGCACCAAACGAAGACTTACCCCAAGGAGTTTGAGTTTATCTCAATGGGTATGTACGACCCCGACCAATGGCAAAACCAAAAAGATACGATCGTACACCGCCGCGGTTTCGTATCGCCATACGCCAGCGGTGCTCCGCGCGAGGACTTCGTGGAAGTGATTGCTACATACGTCACCAACTACGTAGGTCGCCCCGAACAAGCATGGCACTGGGATGAGATTTTAGAAGATGCAGCCAAAGGTAGTCCTCTCCCAGGAGATACCATTACCGGTGCAGACATCATCCTCAATAAGTTAGAGATTTGCCGCGCATGGCTGAAAGACAAATATGCTATCAACATTGATTCCCTCCGCAACGAAGTTATGCGCCGCCAAGTGGGTATCGAAACGCCTGAGAAAATGGATAGCATCATGAACGAGTTGTACATCAAAGACTCCAACCAACGTGTTCCGCACGACTGGGACTTCAGCGGCCTCGATGTTCAATAACCTAATTTATTCATCCGTAATCTCAATTATTATGAAATCCTATATTCATCTATTACTTCTGGTTGCAATCGTGAGCTTCGCCTCCTGCAACCGAATGGAGAAAGACATCTTCGACAAGCCCGCAAACCAACGCGTGGATATCTATATGGACAGCATCGCTAACGTGCTGACCTCGTCCCCAAACGGTTGGGAAATGATGTACTTCCCCAACACCTCTCTGCCCGGTTTTAACATTCTTGTTAAGTTTGACAAAGGCGACATCTTCTCTGCCGCAGCAAAGAACGAAACAACGACCGGCAATGCGTATCAATATGCCTCGGGTAGCCTTTGGCGTATGCTCAATAACCAAGGTCCGTGCATAAGCTTCGACACCTATAACGAAGTGCTGCACGCCTTTGCGGAGCCTACCCTACCCGGCTTCATCAAAGGTGTCGGAATGCAAGGCGACTACGAGTTTGTGGTTCTGAACGTTTCCCCTGATGAACTCCTCATTAAGAGTAAGAAACGCAGTACCTACAACCTTCTGCGTCGTCTCGATCCCGCAATAGGATGGGAAGATTATTTCACCGAGTTAGAGGCAGCAAAAGGTAAGATTTTCAATAACCACGCTATCCTTACCGCAAAGGTTATCGAAAAAGAATACACTGTCTATGAAGGTAGTACGGGCATCTTGAAAGCTATCTCCCAAGGCAAAGTGTTTATTGACTCCCTCACCACCAAGCGTTCCTTCACCTTCTCCAGAGAAGGTCTCTGCTTGACCAGAGGTCTGCCCAATCGCGAAGATGTTCGTATCTTCAACAGAAGAGGGGACGAGGTGTATTTCTCTAATGGCGATGTGTCGTTCTACGTGGGAAATATCAATAAATATATCCACGAATACTGCCTCAACGTGGCTTACGGATGGCGTATCCTACCCAAAAACATGGGACCCGAACTCAAAGCCATCGTGGAAGACATCAACGAAGACCTACGAGAATTAGGCGGTAACAAGAACGATGGTATCACCGCCATCAACATTGGCTATAAGTTGCATAAAGAGATTGACGGAACCGACTACACCCTTAGAACATACGTCATCCAGATTGCCTATAAACTAAGCGGCGTTCAACAAGAGACACTCGACTTTAACATCAACCTCAACGCCACCAACGAGGCTATTACCTTTGAGTACAAAAAACCTACGGATAATAAAGCACGTCGTTTTGTTGAGGCTTGCCCAAAGGTAGCTAAAATATTCAATTACTTTGTCAGCGGAACCTTCAACGCCACTACGGATCATCCCGATAACCCCACTTACGGAGTTACATTAACCAAGATCGAGAACGGAGACGCAAACAATATGAGTTGGACAGAAATCAAATAACCCTATTATTAACTAAACAAACATTTTAACCATGAGAAAAATTTTATCATTACTCACCGCGTTAGTGCTTTGCACAGCGATGTGGGGAGCGACC
>JAKSNE010000127.1 GCA_024400135.1 Paludibacteraceae bacterium | reverse complement strand
TACGGGGACGATTATTGACGTTATTGGGTGTGTTGTCTCTCCAAATCGACTTGTTGAATACCACGCGCCAAATCAGCATTCCGTGGCACGCGCCCGGACCTTTTTTGCCATCTAAACCTTGATCCCAGCCTTGTCCCTGTCGGTTCTCGAAGTAAAAGACGGTGTCTTCGTATTGGGTAGGAACAATCGTTTCACCCGATTTGGAGATATATGCAAACGTCTGTCCATCCGCAGGAAGGGTATATAACGTCTGTTCCTTATCTAATAACGTAGGCGTAATCCAACCAAAGAAGAATTTCTCAAAGGGACAATACGAGGGAGGGATATTTCCGTCGTTGTTGTAACAACCTTTCGCCATCGTGTGCCAGTTACCCGGGATACAGGAATAGTAGTCAGAACCATCGGTATTGTAGTAGTCCGCCAAACCGAGTACGTGACCGAACTCGTGGCAGAAAGTGCCAATGCCCTCGCGCACGTTTTGGGGACTAACTTCGTTGGTATAAGCGAACATATCTACTGTCACCCCGTCGCGCACGATTTCTTGCCTCCAATTCGGGTGCAGGTCTCTGTTGATATAACTTCCGCATTGCGTTAGGTTATATTGCAACGGCCAGCAGTGTTCGGGGGACACACCGTAATAGTTCTCGCCGGGACCGGCATAATAAAGGAACACGAAATCGACCTTCTTGCTGTCTTGCTTGGCGTATTGACTAAAATCGACACCAAAGTCCAAGTCGGCTTTGATACAAGCGTCCAAAACCATATCACCTAAGTATTGATCTAAACCGCTATGGTCGTTGGTGCCGTAGTAGGCGTAACTACTATCTAGTTCCACCGGACCGACCACATCAAACTTGGGATGATAATGACCGTTCGATTGGTCGTAGAAATACTCGCGTACCGACTTATAAGCACCGTTATAGGTGTAGTTCTTGCCGTTCATGAGCGAGTCCATCTGGTCGTGCGTGTTCTCTTTTTGGAACTTCAAGTCCTTAAAGTTCACCAAGATAACCAATCCGCGCTCGGGCAAGTAAGGCTGACCAGTCACTTTGTTCGGACCTCCGGCTTGACGCAACGGCGAGCGTGCCGGACCGTTGACATCGGGCAGGATACCGACGGGGTTGTTGTCCACCCAGTGATAAAACTCATCGCCGTGCAGGTACATCGTCTCTTGCGTCCCATCGGGTAAGGTACGTGTTACGCCTCCCGGGTGCGCCGGAACGGCGTATGCCATCGTACACAAAGCACTAAGCATTAAGCATATAAAAATACTCTTTTTCATCATTTCATCATTTAGCGAAGCGGTTCAATTCATCATTCCCCAGTTCTTCTAAGGTCACTTGTTTCTGTTCTCCGGTGGTCATATTCTTGAGCATGACGGTGTTATTTGCCATCTCGTCGCCACCCACAATCGCTACAAACGGAATATGCTTGCTATCGGCGTATGCCATCTGTTTCTTCATCTTCGTGGGTTCGGGATAGACCTCCGTCGGAATACCTTTCTGGCGCAAGGCAGCTGCCCATTGCAAGGCGTAAGCCTGTTCTGCTTCACCAAACGTGGCAAAGAGAAGACGCGTCTGCTCTAAGGTATCGGGATAGAGGTTGAGTTCGTTCAGTACGTCGTAGATACGGTCTGCACCGAAACTGATTCCCACACCACTGACATCCGGCAAGCCGAAGATACCCGTTAGGTTATCGTATCGACCGCCACCGGTGATACTACCCATCTCTACGTCCAGTGCCTTCACCTCAAAGATAGCTCCCGTGTAGTAGTTCAATCCCCGTGCCAAGCAGAGGTCTAACTCTAAGTTGAGAGTTGAGAGTTTAGAGTGTAGAGTAGTTGCGCCTAACGGCGGTAGTTGAGAGTTATTGACAAGTTCAAAGATTGTGCGGAGTTCTTCGATGCCTTTCATTCCCACTTCCGACTCAGCAAGGATAACGCTCAACTGCTCCAGTTTCTCCTCGTTACTACCGCTTAGGTGTAGGATAGGTTGCAGTTTGTCGATAGCGTCATTACTCAGTCCGCGTTCGGCAAGTTCTTTGTTCACGTTCTCGATACCGATCTTATCGAGTTTATCAATAGCCACCGTGATATCCATCATCTTTTCGGGTTCACCGATGACTTCGGCTATACCGGCTAAGACCTTACGGTTATTGATGTGCAGGCTCACGCGAATACCGAAACGGCGATACACTTCCTGAACGATCTGTATCAGTTCCAGTTCGCACACCAGTGACTTGGTGCCAATCACGTCCACGTCGCATTGATAGAACTCGCGATAGCGTCCTTTCTGCGGACGGTCTGCCCGCCAAACCGGTTGTATCTGGTAACGGCGGAAGGGGAAAGTGAGTTCATCTTTGTGTTGCACCACATAGCGGGCGAAAGGTACGGTCAAGTCGTATCGCAAGCCTTTCTCAGCGGGTTCGTTGGCTTTCTCACCGGAGTTCTGAATACGGAACAGCAGTTTGTCGCCTTCCTCGCCGTACTTGCCCATGAGTGTGGACATATTTTCCATTGACGGGGTCTCTATCTGCTGAAAGCCGTAGAGGGCAAACACTGACCGTATCGTCGAAAAAATGTAATTGCGTCGCGCCATCTCTATCGCTCCGAAGTCGCGCGTCCCCTTCGGAATACTTGGTTTCTGTATATTCATAATTCCTATACTATTTTTTCTTGTTGCTTGTTTTTTTATCTCTCACAGATTTCACAGATTACACTGATTTTCTTTTTTATTATTTCCTCCTATTTCTTTATTTCTGTCCCTGTAAGTAAACTTCCATGTCCAATAAATAAATCAATAGTAGGCGCAGTTCCGCTTTGCTACACTGCGGTGTGCTTTAACGCACACTTAATAATAAAAATTATTTATAGGTTCATTTCACAGAACATTTACGCTAAGCAATAAGCACTAAACAATAATCATTAATCATCTGTGTAATATATTTCTCCCAATAATTTATTATTAGTGCCGTTAGGCACGGGATGTGAGTTTACGAACATTCCCTTTTTAGTTCTTCTTTTTTGGTAGTGGGAGTTTACTCACAACTAACGAAAAAAAGAAATAAAAAATAATAAATTATCTATCTGCGGAATCTGTGGAATCTGTGAGAGATTAATCATTTTTCAATCGCAAACTCCTCAGTACGCTTTGCGTTGCACCGCACCCAGCCTCTACAAACGCCTTCGCTTTCGCCCCCATCGCCTCTTGGTTAGCAAACGCATCGTCTAACCCATCGCGTAGCTCATCGTAGTTCTTTACGCTCCGACTCGCACCCGCTTCAATCAGTCCTACCGCCTCGCGGAAACGTTGGTAGTTAGGTCCAAACAGCACGGGAATACCGTAAACAGCCGCCTCTAACGTGTTGTGGATACCTACACCAAATCCGCCACCGATATACG
>JAKSNE010000126.1 GCA_024400135.1 Paludibacteraceae bacterium | reverse complement strand
TAAAATTATGAAAAATATTTGTTTATGTGTGCAGATGCACGTGCCGTACAGGCTAAAACGTTATCGTTTCTTTGATATTGGTCAAGACCATTATTATTACGATGACGAGCAGACGGACGAGTATGTTAATTGGCTTGTTCGTGAGTCGTATATGCCTTTGTGTCAAACGATTCGTGAGATGATTCGTTTGAGTAAGGGTAAGTTCCATTGTGCGATGAGTATCTCGGGTACGATGCTTGAGAGTTTTGAGCAGTTCAATCCGGAGATGATTGATGTGCTCAAAGAGTTAGCAGACACCAAGTGTGTGGAGTTCCTCGCTACACCGTTCGCCTACTCGCTTGCCAGCGAATACAACGAGAACGAGTTCCTTGACCAGTTGGATAAGCAGGCGGCTATCGTCAAGAGTCTGTTTGGCGTACAACCCACCACGGTTTGGAATACGGAGTTAC
The DNA here is from genome assembly GCA_024400135.1 of Paludibacteraceae bacterium. Taxonomy (GTDB): domain Bacteria; phylum Bacteroidota; class Bacteroidia; order Bacteroidales; family Paludibacteraceae; genus Colicola. The sequence goes on along the minus strand of JAKSNE010000126.1, from coordinate 2,960 downwards.
TCTTCTCGGACGATATGGTTCCTGCTTTAGCCAAACAAGGTTATAAGGTTATCATGACAGAGGGCGCGAAGCATATCTTAGGTAGTAAATCCGCTAACCAAGTGTATCAGTCGGTGGTGAACACGAAAGTGAAAGTGCTCTTGCGCAATGCCGAATGGAGTGACGCGTTGTCGTTCCATTTCTCCGATCCTTCGTGGGGAACCTATCCGATGGACGCAGAGAAATATGCGTATATGCTTCAACAGTTGCCCGAGGAGGATGGGGTAGTGAATATCTGGATGGGAGCAGAAGCTTTTGGTATCAACCAAAGAGCGGAGACGGGTATCTTCGAGTTCTTGAAGGCGTTGCCCTACTACGTGTTAGAGCGTGAGATGGGTTTTGTTACGCCTACGGAAGCGGCGAAGAAAGGTGCGAAGGATGTGGTTAGTGCGTCCTATCCGTTGACGTGGAGTGGCGAAGCGAAAGACCTGAGTGTTTATATGGGTAATGACCTTCAGCAAGAGGCTTTGCAGAAACTCTATGCCGTTGCCGAGCGAGTAAGACTATGCTCGGATAAACGACTTAAGAGTGACTGGTTGCGTTTGCAGGATGTCAATTACTTCCACTTCATGAACCATATTGACCAAGGGCATACGCAGTACGAATCGGCTTACGACGCGTTCATCAATTATATGAACATCTTGTCCGACTTCTTGCAGTTGGTAGAGGAGCAATATCCGACGACCATCGAGAATGAGGAGTTGAATGAGTTACTCAAGACCATCCGTAATCAAGAGAAAGAGATCGCTTTACTCAAAAAGAAGAAATAGGCTTGCGTCGTTGGCGATTTAACATATTACTATTGGTTGGGTTGCTGTTGCTCTCCCCGATTCAGGCGGCTAAGAATAAGATTGTAACGCGGATTAAGTCGTGGCAGTTGGCGGAGTTGACTTCGTTGGCAGACACCGTGCCTGTGGACACGAGTTACCTCAACACGCCGATGAAGAGTTATCTCAATAACTTCTCCATCTCGAACGTGTGGAACGGGAACACGGTGTCTCCGGTGCAGTCGCGTCTATGGTTTGCGAATCCGCACAAGGTGGATGATGTGTTTGGGTTGCAGTATCAACCGTACACAATCACTCCGCAAGATATACGTTTCTATAACACCACCGTACCTTATTCGAAGATAGGTTATAATACCAGTTTCGTATCGGGACACGAGGAGCACGAGATCAATTTCTTGTTTACCGGAAACCTAAATAAACGCACAAACCTCGGTGTTGAAATCAATTACCTCAAGGGTTATGGTCACTATACTTCGCAAGAAGGAAAGATGGTTAATGGTGCGGTCTTTGGCGGTTACGACGGAGACGAGTATAGTCTTCATGCCGGTATCACGTTTAATACGATCAGTAACTTCGAGAACGGCGGTATCAAAAGCTTGGAAGATTTGACGGGAGACTTGCTTCCCGAAGATATACCCACACAGTTGCAGGGTATGTCGGGATACAAGTATATCTCGGGTTTCTTGCACCACGGCTATCACCTCTGTCTGGATCGCGAGCGGACGGATAGTATTGAGCGTGTGAACGGGTTTGGCGAAAAAGAGATGGTGGATACCATCATTGTGGATAAGATTCCGATGATGACGTTTGCCCACACGTTTGAGACCACGAACTCTGTTCATCGTTATATCGAGCAGCAAGCGCAGCAAGGGTATTTCCCCAACTTGTATCATAATCCGAAACAGACGCACGACTCGACGAACGTGCTGACGATACGCAACACAATCTCCGTGACATTTGAGGAGGTCTTTAATACCAAACTGCGTTTCGGAGCGATGGTATATGCACGCAACGAGTGTCAGCGTTTCCTTATCCCTAAACCATTCGAAGATACATTAGGCAGGACAGCGGTGAATAACCCGATAGAGGCGATGGCGGTTCCTGTTCGGTTGTATAACGATACGCTCTTCCAAGACCAGTGGACGAATAACACGTTTGTGGGAGGGGCGATATACAAGCGATTAGGGCGTCTGATCTTCTACGAGGCAGGCGGAGATGTGTGTCTTTTGGGATATAAGTTAGGTCAGTTCCATGTGCGTGGACAGATAGATGCCGTCTTTAAGTTAGGTAAAGACACGATGGATATCACGGGTAAGGTGCGTTTTGGTAACGAGGCGGTGCCTTACTATCTGCAACATTTCCGCTCGAACCACTATCGTTGGGATAATAACTTCACCAAACCGTTGAGCCTAAAAGTGGAGGGGGTTGTGCGTTATCCGACCGAGTGGGTTAAGCCGGCAGTGAATATCGGTTTTGAGAACCGAACAAACCACATCTATTTCGAGGCAGCGGATGGTCTGCCCCACCAGATGAAAGGGAATATACAGGTCTTCTCGGCAGATGTACAGTGCGATTTGACGACTCCGTGGGTGAACTTAGAGAATCACGTGGTCTATCAGACTTCTTCCTCGCGCGAGATACCTGTGCCGATGTTTACGCTCTATCACAACCTCTACTATCACGGAACGTGGTTCAAGGCGTTGGACGCACAGATGGGCGTAGATATGCGGTATTTTACGAAGTATAACGCACCGGTCATTAATCCTGCCACAGGTCAGTTCTGTGTACAAAAACAAGGCGAGGAGTTGGCAATTGGCAACTATCCTCAGCTGAATGTATATCTTAATTTTTATGTAAGACGATTACACCTCAAGTTTTTTGCCCAATATTCGCATTTCAATTACACGTTTATGCGCCAAACAGGAGATTATTCACTTATGCCTTATTACCCGATGCAACGGGACTATATCCGTGCCGGTTTGGTTTGGCATTTTTATAGATAACGATTATGCCGTTAACAGTTAGATTAAATAAGATTCTTATTTATGCTCAGCAAGAGGCTGAGCGTTTACAAAACCCTCAGGTGCAATCCGAACACCTGTTGTTAGGTATTTTCCGTTTAGGCGAGGGAGA
>JAKSNE010000125.1 GCA_024400135.1 Paludibacteraceae bacterium | reverse complement strand
CATCCAAGAAGTGGTGCAGATGCCCATCAAGAACCTTCAGCCTTGGTTCCAACAGCTGCCCCTCTCGCCGACGGAGAAACTCACCGCAGCACCTCTACTTAAGGAGATTTCTTCGCGGTTGCAGTTTATGGAGGATGTAGGACTTAACTACCTCACACTCAACCGAATGAGCAATAGTCTCAGCGGTGGTGAGAGCCAACGTATCAACCTCGCCAAGTCGTTAGGCAGTAGCCTCGTAGGGTCGTTGTATGTTCTAGACGAGCCCAGTATCGGTCTGCACGCACGCGATACCCATCGGCTTATCCGCGTGCTCAACGATCTGCGCGACTTGGGCAACACTATTGTCGTGGTTGAACACGATGAGGAGATTATCCAAGCCGCTGACACGATCATTGAGATAGGACCTAAAGCCGGACGCCTTGGTGGTAAGATAACCTACTGCGGCAAGCCGCGTGCGCTTGATAGCGCATGGTCGATACCGCCTTTCCGCCGCCCTTGGAATAACTATATCGAAGTCAATGGTGCGTGCGAGAACAACCTCAAGGACTTAACCGTTCGTTTCCCGCTGAACGTGATGACGGTCATCACGGGTGTGAGCGGTAGCGGCAAGTCGTCTCTTGTGAGTCGTGTCCTCTACCCAGCTCTTTGCAGTCTCTACGGCGGTGTAGCGGAGAACATAGGTAACTATCGCCACATAGGCGGAAGCACCCATCTGATTAAAAACGTGGAGTTTGTCGATCAGAACCCGCTCAGTAAGTCGTCTCGGTCTAATCCGGTCACCTACCTTAAAGCGTTTGACGAGATACGCAAACTCTTTGCCGAGCAACCCCTCGCTCAACAGATGGAATATACACCGACTCATTTCTCGTTTAACACCCCCGGCGGACGTTGCGAGCAATGTCAAGGAGAAGGGTTTGTGACGATACAGATGCAGTTTATGGCAGATCTCGTGCTGGAATGCGAACAATGCCACGGCAAACGATATAAACAAGACATCCTCGATGTGCGCTATCGCGAGCAGTCGATTTATGATATCTTACAAATGACAGTGGACCAAGCCATTGAGTTCTTTGGTCAAGACCCTCAATGCAAGAAGATTGTGCAACGGCTTCGTCCTTTGCAAGAGGTCGGATTAGGGTATATCCAACTCGGGCAGTCCTCCTCCACCCTCTCCGGCGGTGAGGCACAGCGTGTCAAACTGGCAGGTTTCCTCTCGCAAGAATCGCAACCGGCGACCCTATTCATCTTTGACGAGCCGACGACGGGACTGCATAGCAAAGATATACAGACGCTACTCAAGGCGTTCAACTCGCTTTTGAGCAAAGGACACACACTCATCATCATTGAGCATAACCCGCACATTATCCTTGCTGCCGACCACGTCATTGACCTCGGACCGGAAGGAGGAGAAGAAGGCGGATACCTCGTCTTTGAGGGCACGCCCGAACAACTCGCACAATGCGAACAAAGTTATACAGGAAGATTTATCAAAACGATTATCCCCAATCCCTAAAACCAGGCATGTTATCTATCGAACATCTTAGCATAGAGTTTTCGGCACGACCGATTCTGAACGATATCTCTTTCCTTGTTAATAAGAAAGATCGCATCGCTTTGGTCGGCAAGAACGGCGCAGGGAAGACCACCCTACTCCGGCTCATTGCAGGCGAATATACCCCCACTTCGGGCACGATAGCCAAAGATAACGACCTCACCATCGGTTACTTACCGCAGGTGATGCTCCATAAGGATGGGAACACCCTCCAAGAGGAGGTGATGACTATCTTCCAAGGCGAAGACCAAGCACGTTTCATTGCCGAGATGGACCGCACGATTATCGGTCTTGGGTTTGAGCGAAAGGACTTTAATAGACCTTGTACTGAGTTCTCCGGCGGCTGGCGTATGCGTATCGAACTGGCAAAGATTCTGCTTCAGCACCCCGACTTACTCCTACTGGACGAGCCTACGAACCACCTCGATATAGAGTCTATTCAGTGGCTTGAAGAGTTTATCAATACCAGTAATATGACCGTCATCGTTGTCAGTCACGACCGGGCATTCATTGATAACATCACCAACCGAACCATTGAGATTACGTTGGGACGGATATACGATTATAACGTGCCTTATTCTAAATTCGTTACCCTTCGACAAGAACGACACGACCAGCAGGTGCGCGCCTACCTCAACCAACAAAAGATGATCCAAGAAACGGAAGACTTCATCGAACGTTTCCGCTATAAAGCCACCAAAGCCGTACAAGTACAGTCGCGTATCAAACAACTCGATAAACTGGAACGCCTCGAAGTGGATCTCGAAGACACCTCGCGACTGAACTTGCGTTTTCCGCCTGCTCCACGCAGCGGAGACTTCCCTGTCATCATTCAAGACCTCACCAAAGCCTTTGGCGACCACACCGTCATTCAAGATGTTAACCTCACTATCCGCCGAGGCGAGAAAGTGGCATTCGTAGGCAAGAACGGAGAAGGTAAGACCACTCTCGTAAGGTGTATCATGAACCAACTCGATTACGAGGGGACACTTAAGATTGGGCATAATGTCAAGATTGGTTATTTTGCCCAAAACCAAGCGTCGTTATTGGACGAGACACAAACGGTCTTTGACACTATTGACCGCGTCGCCGTAGGCGATATACGCACGAAGATCCGCGATATACTCGGTGCTTTCATGTTCGGTGGCGAAGCCTCTGACAAGAAAGTGAAGGTGCTTAGCGGTGGCGAACGCAGTCGTTTGGCGATGATACGATTACTGCTTGAACCCTGTAATCTACTTATCCTTGACGAGCCGACGAACCACCTTGATATGCCCTCGAAAGATGTGCTCAAACAGGCACTTCAAGACTTTGACGGAACGGTGATCTGCGTCAGCCACGACCGCGATTTCTTAGACGGGCTGGTACAGAAAGTGTACGAGTTCGGCGGCGGCAAAGTGCGCGAACACATCGGCGGTATATACGATTTCCTAAGAAGCAAGAAGATTAGTTCATTACAGGAGTTGGAGAAATCGACCGAGGAAACCGAAAGTTCCGGAAAGTCCGGAGATTCCGGTTCTAAACTCGACTACGAAGCCCAAAAAGCCCAAGCCGCAGCCAGACGCAAGAAAGAGAAACAGATAGCCCTCATTGAGGAGGAGATTGCTCGCCTTGAACAAGAACAAAAACAGATGGAGGAGTTGCTGAACGATTCTGCCAACCAGACACAAGAGAATTTCACGAAATACGAACATATCAAACACGCCCTCGAACAAAAAATGTATGAGTGGGAGATTCTTAGTGAATGATGGATTGATGAAATGATGAAATGATGAATTGATGAATTGATGAATGAGATTGTAGAATATATTATTGAGTTCCTTCTTTACGGGAATAAGGAAGCTGCCAAGCAAGTAGGATACACCGTAGATCCTACGAAGTGCTACCGATACAAGGTGTGCATTCAACC
>JAKSNE010000124.1 GCA_024400135.1 Paludibacteraceae bacterium | reverse complement strand
ATGATGCTCACTTTCGGTCCTGCGGGAGACGAGGGTGCGTATATAGGTGCTGCTTATGAGGGTGTACCAATCCTACCCTATTTGGCGGACAAAATCGATTGGTTCTTCAAGTGGCTCTTTGGTTTTACGGCTCCGGAGTTAGTTGCGTTCCCTATTACGGCACTTGGCGCAGTAGGTGCGGCTATTGGTTTGGTTCCGCGTTTTGTGGAGATTGGAATTATTGATAACAACGCTATCGCAGTGTTTACGGCTATGGGTATGTGCTGGTCGGGTTATCTGAGCACGCATACGGCGATGTTAGATAGTCTTGGTTACCGCAAACTGACGGGTAAAGCCATTGGTGCTCACACGATAGGCGGTCTTTGTGCCGGTATCTTTGCTCACTGGTTATACGTATTGGTTTCCCTCTTCTAAATTGTGCGCCTATCCAATACCTTATCTACGATAAGATGACTGACTGTACCGAAGCCGATGTAGCTCGGTTGTTAGGTCTTGTACCTCCTTTTCGTAAGGAAAAGGCGTTGCGCTATTCCCATCTCTTTGGTCAATGGACAACGCTCAAGACGTGGGAGTTACTGACGCAATTAGTGGATATCCCTACCCCTTCTATCACATACGGTCCTTACGACAAACCCTATCTGACGGGTGGTTCGTTCTTCTCTATCAGCCATTGTAAGACGGCTGTAGCGGTGGCGGTAGATGACGAATACGAGGTAGGAATAGATATTGAGTCTATTCGTCATGCGGATGAGGCGCTTATTAAACGAACGATGAACGAGCAGGAGCAGGAACTTATCCGTCAGGCACAAGAGCCGGATAGGATGTTTACTACTTTTTGGACACAAAAAGAGGCAGTCCTCAAAGCCCGCGGAACGGGACTGGTTGATGAACTGCCTCTCGTACTTTCTTCCTTATCTGATAAGGAAAAAGAGCAACTACAGACTCGCGTCTTCCGGCGTTATATCTTTTCCGTTTTTGTCTGTAAGCCTTGTCTCTAACATTCCTAACGATTGGTCTTCAACCGTTGTCACGTTAAAGCGGCGACGCCATTTGGCTTTTAGGCTGGAGCCTAAGATGCCTCTACTAATGTACGAATAGACGTAGGGGTGCAGAGAGAGTTGCACGCGTCCTTTGGGTTGTTGCTCACGATAGAGGCTAAGCTGTTCCTCGATAGTGTCGGTAAAGAGGATGGTCGGTTGTACTTTGCCTTTACCAAGGCAGGTAGGACAAACCTCCATCACGTTCACCTCCACGGCGGGACGCACCCGTTGGCGGGTAATCTGCATTAGACCGAACTTAGACAGCGGCAGGACATTGTGCTTTGCGCGATCGGGAGCCATCAACTCACGCATGTGTTCGTAGAGTTGGTCTTGGTGCTCCTTAGTATCCATGTCGATGAAGTCGATGATGATGATTCCTCCTATATCGCGCAAACGCAATTGGTGCGCAATCTCATCGGCAGCGAGCATGTTAAATTGGAAAGCATTCTCTTCCTGGTCTTCGTACAGTTTCTTACTTCCGGAGTTGACATCAATAGCAAAGAGGGCTTCCGTCTTATCAATAATCAGGTATCCTCCATGTTTGAACCCTACCGTGCGACCGAGACCGGTCTTGAGTTGGCGGGTGATGTCATACTTATCGAAAATAGGTTGTTTGAGTTTGTAGTGCTTCACCATCTTAACGCACTGAGGAGCAATCAGTTCGACGTACTGTTTGACCTCATTAAAGATAGCCTCGTCGTTGACTTGAATAGAATTGAAGTCCGGGGAGAAGATGTCCCTAATCACACCGATGGTACGTCCTAACTCCTCGCATACGAGGCATACGTCCTGTTTGGTGGATTGTTGTAATGTACGTACCGTCTCTTCCCAACGACGCATCAATAAACTCAGTTCGTTGTCGAGTTCTGCTGCTCGCTTATCTTCCGCAACGGTTCTAACAATCAGTCCAAACCCTTGGGGTTTGATGGATTGCATTAGTTGCTTAAGGCGAGAACGCTCGGACTCTTTTTTGATCTTACTGCTGACCATCACCTTATCGGCAAAAGGAATGAGGACAATATTTCGCCCTGCAATACTGATCTCTGCGGTCAATCGAGGTCCCTTAGTATTGATGGGTTCCTTGATGACTTGTACCAATAACTGGTCACCTACATGCAGGTAGTCGGCTATCTGTCCTTCCTTTCCCACATCTTTTTGGCGAGGGATACGTGTCACGGAAGGCACTTTGCGACGATCGCTAACAGCCTTGGTGACAAAGGATTGCGTAGTAAGAAACTGCGAACCTAAATCCAGATAATGCAGAAAAGCTTCTTTCTCGTGACCTACATCCACAAAGACTGCGTTCAATGCCGGCATCACCTTCTTGACGCGTCCGTAGTAGATGTTCCCGACGGAGAAATTGTCTTGATTACGTTTCTCGCGGTTAATCTCCTGCAAACGACCGTCTTCGGTGAGCGCAATCGCAATCTCATCGGGTTGTACGTCCACAATTAATTCGCTTTTCATAACTTAAATGATTGATAATAAATTTACTAAGGGGGCTTTGAGACTATCGACTTAATTCAAGCCGACTCGCCGCAAAGCCCCCAATTAATTAGTCAAATCGCGTTCGACACAAGTTTACTTATGTTTATGGCGATTCTTGCGCAAACGTTTTTTACGTTTGTGCGTAGACATCTTGTGTCTCTTATGCTTCTTTCCGTTTGGCATAATCGTAAAGTATTTGATTGTTAATAATTAATTGATTACATCTTGTCTTTGAGTAATACTGTAAAATCATCCGACGGGCGGAAAGCAGGAATCTTATGCGCAGGCACTTGGATAGAAGTCTTTGCGCAAATGTTTCGAGCTAATTTTGCAGCACGAGTCTTGGTTAAGAACGTTCCAAAGCCGCGGAGATATACATTCTCCTCGCGAGCGATGGATTGCTTTACGTTATCCATAAGGGACTCAACGATGTTCATGATCGTCGATTTGTCGTATCCCGTTTGGATAGAAATGTTGTTTACGAGTTCAGCTTTAGTCATAATTAATATAGGTTAAAAAGTTTTGCGGCATAAAATCGGGTGCAAAGTTACAACTTTTTTTTCATTTACACAAATATTTTTGTATTTTTTCTTAAAAAAAGTGCAAATTATAGTCTAAAACCGGCTAACGCCCTCAAAGTCAGGCGTGAAAATGCGTAATTTTCCAGTTCTTTCCACCCTACCCTTACCATTCCATCCATGAGCGGTAACTCGTCACATCGGCATATCTCAAAACGAGCGTGCAGACGTTGGTGACTAAGGACGTGAGTGAGGTCGATGGTGGGGGTAAGGTGTTTCTGTTTTGGAGGAAAAGGCTCTGACTGTTCTTCTAACGCGAACTCCCAAAGGTGTTGCCAAATATCCTTCTCCAACCGCTGATGGATGAGTGTATAACCGTCCTTATCTATATATATAATATAGTGTAAATACCTATCCTTCAA
>JAKSNE010000123.1 GCA_024400135.1 Paludibacteraceae bacterium | reverse complement strand
ACACTCACGCGAGCAAACCCTTGCAACTGTATCGGTTTATGCTTCGCCGACCTATCTAGTGGCGAGAAATATATCTGCACTATCTCGTCAGCGTCCACCTCACCCGTATTCGTTACCTCAACCGACAAATCCAGATATTCCGCATTCGTCTTCACTTCCTTTGGAAGTTGCAAACCATTATATTCAAACGTCGTATAACTCAATCCAAACCCAAACGGCCAAGCCACACGCTCATCGTTGGGCATCAGTCCGTAGTTGTAACAGATAGGCTCGTGCAACTCGACCGCAGGATAAGTCACACTCAGTTTGCCCGAAGGAACGACCTTGCCGTACAAGATATCCGCTACTGCGAAACCGCCCATCTCACCCGGATACCAAGCTTGAATAATCGCCGCACAGTCCTTTGCAATAGCCGATATCACTTGCGCACGACCGCCGAAGATGACCAGCACCACCGGCTTGCCCGTGGCTATCAACTCCTTCACAAAAGCCTCCTGCTCACCCGGCAGACGCAACGTCTTACGGTCGCGGTTCTCACCACACAGCATCACATTCTCACCCATCGCCGCCACAATAACATCACTCTCTTTAGCCAAACGCAATGCCGCTTTTCTATCTACTACATCGTCGTTCTGCACTTGACGACCTTGTATTCTGCGCATATACTCTGCACGCGAGTCCCCACCCTCTGCAATAGTAGTCTCTAACTCTTCCGTCCAGTCGCATCCACGACTATATTCCAAACTTGATCCCTCCGGCAGCCCTTTTTGCAAACCTTCCAACAAAGTGTGGATAACAGGATGAAAAGCGTCCTCCTCTTGCATCTGCCAGAAATAACGCATCGCGTGATAAGTGTAATCGCCTAACATCGCCCACATCGTATTCGCGTTCGGTCCTACCAACGCTATCTTCTGTTGACCCGCCAAAGGCAAGACACCGTTATTCTGCAACAGCACCACCGACTGCGTCGCCAATTCGTAAGACGTCTGCTGCTCCTCGGGACGATCCCATTCTATTTTAGTTGAGAGTGTAGAGTTGAGAGTGTAGAGATTATCCAGTAATCCCAAACGATATTTGAGGCGGAGAACGGCTTTAACGGCGCGTTCGATATCTGCTTCGCTAATCAGTCCCTGCTCTAAAGCCTCCGGCAAGTACTTATACGCATTGCCGCTAGGGAAATCGACATCATTGCCGGCTTTCAACGCTGCCGCAGCGCGACGAACGGTATCCGGCTCGGCATAGTTCTGCTCGATAGAACCGTAATCGCTCACAATCACACCATCGAAATGCAAATACTCGCGTGCCACATCCGTCAGATAATGTTTATTAGCCACCATCTGCACCCCATCTACGGCGTGATAACCGGGCATCAACGCTTGGCTGTGTGCTAAACGAATAATCGCCTCGTGAGGCATTAAGATATCCTCCATCCTTTCTTTGAGAGGCGCGTCACCACCACCGCCATAGCCCAAGAAGTGTTTGGTACAAGCCGCTACACCTTCGCGCAGATCGCCGTGTTGCAAACCTTTCACAAACGCCACACCCATTGCCGCGGACAGGTAAGCGTCCTCACCGTACGACTCCTCCAAACGACAAAATGACGGGTCACGCACAACGTCCACCATCGGCGACAGTGCCAAACAACCGCCAATCATCCTCAGGTCGCCTGCCGTCTGATAGGTCTTCACCTCTGCCAAAGCGGGATTGAACGAACAAGCCAGTCCTATCTGTTGCGGATAAACCGTTGCCCCGTATGCCGCTATACCGCTCAGCACTTCCTCGTGAAACAAAGCAGGGATATAAAGACGGTTGTGCTCTTGCAACCACATCTGCATCGTATTCACTTTCTCGCGCATCTGTTCGGGTGTCGCCCTGTCGGAAACGGCAAACTGGGAGAAATGTCCCGCACCGTGAATAAGGTCGCGTTCGCACTTAGCGGTATCCAACTGCCCATTAGGCAAGAAATAGTCGCCTAAGTATTGCCCGTGCAACTGTGCCACTCGCTCTTCGAGCGTCATACGTTCATACAATCTGTCGATCGTTCTATCCATCTTATTACAAGAAATTAACGTGCCGCACATCGCACTCACAAGCACCGCCGCACACAGCGTTTTTGTTCGTTTTCTCATGATCGTTAAAATCCTCACATTAAAGCATTATTATTGTATAAATATCTTAAAATATCTGCGTAAAAAACTGATTCTGGTGTATGTGCATAAGTGTCAGTTTGAGCGATTAAAGGTTTATCAACGGGGTTGGGATAAACTTCCAATGCCTCATAATGCCCATCCTGAGCGCATTTCTTACTTAAGACAAGCTCGTCATACGAGAAATCTTCATTCAATTTAACAAAACTATATCCCAAAAGTTGCATCTCAAACCTATCTTTACTATGATCGCCCAAGTTATTGGTACGAATAAGAATGAAACTATTAACTTTGCATGCACCCATTTTAATACGTTTATCACGTTTAAACAAGCCTAACTCCTCGTGTAAAGCTCTCTCGGCTGCCATATAGATATCGGGTACAAAAGTTCCATGTATATCACATTCGCCATCCCGCAAATCAATCGTTTCATCAAAACTATAACTTCGCATTTCGAGATTATTTTCAGAACCATTTCTAACAGCAGCCGTTCTTAGCACTGTCCAATATTCTATATTGGATGTTCTATTGAAGAGCAAATAACCGCCGATGCCCAATGAAGACATAAAAGGACGGAACTCCGAATTGAGTTGCTCTACCACAGAAATCTTATCAAAGATGGAAATATAGTTCGGATCAATCTCCATCTGTTGCTCATCAAGACGACGAAGTTCCTGATATACATGCACCATCACTTGCGCTGTGAAGTAATCCGTTCGGTATAACTTTAGGAGCAAGGTAGGTTTTTCAGATTTATCATCGTTATCCGTACGATTAGTTATAATCCTGTCAATACCAACTTGCTCATTGTTAAAAGCTAATTTTGAATGCTCAAGTCGATCTATAAAATAATTTATAGTGAATTTCGTGCGTTCCAATAGAAATGCGTTTATCTGCTTTTGTGTACTAAAATGAAAACCATAATATTTAAGTAAGAACTTGGATAATTCTTTCAAAAAACCTCCATTATCAATGGGCTCATGAACAGCAAAAACGTGTTTCTTATCCGAGTGCAGATAGGACGATATTTTTTGTTTTAAGTTTTCCGGCATTTTGAGAATGAACGCTTTGTCTGTCATTTCCATTGTGGCATTACATTGTCTTTTCCCATCTTTGCTATATTCATTCTCATAGCACGGTGTTACAACTTCAAAAGCGACAATTTCGTTTTTATAGTCACTTTTCGTTTGCTGATATTTTTTTTCTAAACGGCGGCGAGTACGGACATCTTTGAGCCATTTCTGGAATCGTTGACTAGTCGTCAACATAGCAGTAATGATAATACTAACAACCGCACTAAATATGGCGGGCCATAAATTGTTGTTAAGAAACTCAGAAATCATTTC
>JAKSNE010000122.1 GCA_024400135.1 Paludibacteraceae bacterium | reverse complement strand
CATCGGGACGACCGTATTGCTCTACAAACTGCTGCGTGAGGATATCCTTCATGTCTCCGGCAAAGAAAAGGGTGTTGTCCAAATGGTTGTATTGAGCATTGAGTTTAGCATCCTCGATGGCTTCCGGAACGTACTCAATACCAATGACTTGTTTGGCTTTTGATGCTACGAAATTAGCGATGGTTCCTGTCCCTGTATAGAGGTCAAAAACCAATTCGTTGCCCGTCAATTGGGCAAAGTTACGCACAACCTTGTATAACTCGTAGGCTTGCTCGGTATTGGTCTGATAGAACGACTTAGGACCTACCTTAAACTGTAGGTTCTCCATCTTTTCGATGATGGCTTCTGTTCCATAAAAGACGTGTACGTCTAAGTCGCCGATGGTATCGTTGAACTTCTCGTTGATGACGTATTGCAAACTGACAATTTGCTTGAATTCATCGCACAAATATTGTAGCAACGCTTCCCCGTCTTTCGTGAGCGGCTCGCCAAATACGACGACTACCATATATTCGCCTTCGGGATTATTGCGAATCATCAGGTTTCGTAACTGACCTGAATGTGTGTGCTCGTTATAGAACGTCATATTATGCTCCACGGCAAACTGATAGATGCCATTGCGGATGGCATCGTTGAGGGGATCCATCAAGTGGCACTCGTTGACCTGCATCACCTTATCAAAACAGTTAGGTATATGAAAACCTAAGCCCGGTTGGAAGGGAACACCGGCTTTCATTTCCTCGGTGGTGAGCCACTGATGGTCAGCAAACGTAAACTCTAACTTGTTGCGATAGTGATAAGTCTGCTTACTCCCTAAAATAGGCTGTATATCGGGCAGTTCCACTTTCCCTATTCGGGTGAGGTTATCCACTACTTGTTGCTGTTTGTAGCGTAACTGCTCCTCGTAGGGTAGGATTTGCCATTTGCACCCGCCGCACGTGCCGTAGTGTGCGCAGACGGGTTGGCAGCGTTGTGGGGAATACGACTTATATTGCAGCACACGCGCCTCCATAAACGAGTGTTTCTTCTTTGTGACTTGCAAATCAACGACATCGCCCGGCACGCAATACGGCACAAAAACAACGATGTCATCAATGCGCGTAATCGCTTTGCCTTCTGCGGCGATACCCGTGATAAGGATGTCTTGATAGATTGGTAAATTTCTTCTACTCATTATCTTGTTCGGTACTTAATAACCATTCAATACTTTGTTTATATACTTTCTCAAAATCTATAGTGCTCTCCAACGGAAAGCCGAATATTAAAAGACCTCCCTTTGGGCTGAAAGACCGCTGCGCTGAAGGATCGCTATCGCTGAAAGAGGAACGATACCCAATAATTGCGGGTAATCCGTTCTCGCTAAACCGACCTAAGACGGTTGCTCCTTCCGTGGCTTCTAAGGCATCACAAGCCTCGGCGAATAGGCGTTCTGCGTTAGGGCGTGTCGCATAGTTTATCACCTCTAAACTCTCAACTCTACACTCTAAACTCTCAACTCTCAACTTTACATTCACTTTCCCTTGAATAGCGGTCTTAGCGGAGCGAATAGGGATACCCATCGAACCCAAATGCGCACCGGAGATGAGCATAGGCACTTGAGTTTGCTCGATTACATCGATATTAAAATCACAACTGTCTTGCTTTCCGTAGATAAGGTCGATGGCATCGTAGATTGTGTCGATGAAATCGTAGGCACGCACATCGCCGCTTACGTACGAATAACCCATTTGTGCGAGAACCTGTCCGTGTAGGGCAGGATAGTCGAAGGTGTTACCATGCAGCAACTGTCCTCGATAGTCTTGATGGCACATGCCTAAACCGCAATTATCGTCATCGACCCAGTCTAAGGCGCGGTCGTAGATGTATTGTTCGCCTATGTAGGCTCTTCCTAAGCCGTAGGGGATAGCAACACTCCCCGGCACGATACCGGCATACGTAGAGTCAGCAAACCACTGCGGACCTCTTACTTCGTGGAAGGCGTTGAGGATGCAGATCAGTCCTTTTTCTTCTTCGGTGGGGGCCAAGTAAGCGGATAGCACTTCCGAGGGCATACTGATACCGCCGTCATTACCGGCTACGACCTTAATGTCGTATTGTACGCCTCGCGTGGCTTTGAAAGTCATCTTATTCGTCTTGACGATTGTGCCGTTATCCCAACTGCCGCCGTTCTTGCGCGTGTACACGATATAATAAGTAGGTGTGGCAGTAGGTTCGAACCTATCGGTGGTCGGTTGCCATGTGAGTGAGAGCTGCTCGCCTTTCTTATCTATGCGTATATGCTGAACGGGTAGGGGTTGAACGACGAAGGTCTTGCCGATATTCAAACCACGAAGAATGCCTTTATATATAGCGCGACAAACGATAAACTGAACCTTTGGGTCTAAGGCGTAACGTATATCCGCGAAGTTCTTGTGAGATAGTACCTCTAACAGCACTGCCGGAACGACAGGATAATTCGTCTCTGCATAATGGGCGTCTCTCAGTTCTCGCCGTGTCCAAGTGCTATCCACTTGCTGACGAAGGTCTTGTACTACCTGCGTCTGGATATAGTCGGTTATATCGCGATTTGGGCGATTGGTGTAGAGCGCCAATGTGCCAATGATTGTCGAGTCTGAGGGCACCGAATAGCCGTCGGTGTGTAGCGCCAAGGAAAAGTCTATCGGCACTTGTTTGTGGATGTAGTTGACCCAATATCCGCGACTTTGCAGGTCGTCTCGATAGTCGTTGCTGTCTCGGTTGACGTTCCAAACGGAGTCGGGGTATCCGGCAAACTCCAACCAATAGCGAGCCGCTTCTGTCCATCGAGGAAGACCGCTGGTCTGCCCGTAACGCTCTATATCGCCGTATCCGCCACCTAAACGGATGGCATTGACGCACGAGTCGGCGAGAAGGTAGTTTGTGGTGGTGTCCGGTGTGAAATATGCTTGTCCAACCCATTGCCAAGTCGAATCGAGCTGCTGCGGGTGATAGGTATAGCGAGTGGTGATACCTCCGTGAACAACTTCTATCTTGTGCGCTTTGGTGTCGTTGGGTTTGTGGTAACGCACGTAAATTCCGTATTCTCCGGCACGAGTGAGAGTTGGCGTAAAACGTTGTTGATTACCTTCTGCGGAGGGGAGAGTGATGATTTCTTGTGTCTGTGTGTCTCGCTCACGAGGTTCAAACACGTAGGCTCCGGCATTCTCGAGCATCGGTACGAGCCATTGGTTGACGAGTTGATGGGAATAAACGTCCTCGACCATCGACCACATCGTTGCGCGTTGCCAACGCCATTGGTCTTGGGTGAGATTGTAGTATAATCCGTGACTCGGCCAAACGGTGAGGTGCTTGCCTTGCAGTCCTTTATTGGCGGTGAAGCCTTTGTCATCGTTGTTGATGAAACTGCCTCCACCGTAAGGGGACTTACCTATCAAATACGGGTTTTTGATGGGTTTATACCGAGCTGTGATAAGGCTTCCCAACTCGTAGCGGTCGGAGTAGATAGTCACTTTGCCTTTCTCGTGACCAAACA
>JAKSNE010000121.1 GCA_024400135.1 Paludibacteraceae bacterium | reverse complement strand
CTACGGTTCTTAACCAAGAATCCTTAAAACGCGATTACGCTCCCGGACAATGGACTGAAGATAAGAAATATTGGCCTGTACCCGGACAAGTGCTTGAAGAACTACCCGAATTAGCAAACGAACCAAAATAAGTAGTTTAGAGTGGAGAGTTTAGAGAAGCCGTCTAGTTTGATAGTTGAGAGTATTATGAATAGTAAAAGTATAATTTTAATGCTTTGTGGATGGGTGGTACTGCTGTTTATCGGCTGTAAGCCGGAGCCGGAGCAAAACGATTCTAAGAAACCCATACAACCCGAGATATCGGATAGTGTTTTACTCAATACCGTTCAACGCGCCTCGATGGATTATATGTGGTCGGGTGCAGACCCCACTTCGGGGCTGGCTTATGAACGTATTCACACGGATAATAACTATGGCTACAACGATCCGAAGATTATCACTATCGGCGGTTCGGGATTTGGTATAGCCGGACTGGTAGTAGCTATGGAACGCGGGTTTATTTCTCGTCAACAAGGGGTAGAACGGTTGCAAAAAATCGTCACTTTCCTTGCTAAGGCTGACCGTTTTCATGGGGTGTGGCCGCACTGGATGAAACCCGACGGAAAAGTCTATCCGTTCTCTACGAACGATAACGGAGGCGACCTTGTGGAGAGTTCGTTCTTGATGGAAGGACTACTCATCGCTCGACAATACTTAGATCCCAATGTGGCTTCTGAGAAAGCCGTGGTAGATGGTATCAACGAACTTTATGAGACGATGGAGTTTGATTGGTATCGCAATAATCAGAACTGTCTCTATTGGCATTGGTCACCTAACAAAGAGTGGATAATGAATATGCCTGTCCGTGGTTGGAACGAGGCATTGATCGTCTATGTACTCGCTGCGGCATCACCTACTCACACCATTTCCAAAGAGGTTTATACCAAAGGGTGGGGAGCAAATAATCGACCCACAAGCACGTACAGCAAGCCCTTATTCTGGACACATTACTCGTTCATTGGGCTCAACCCTATGAACATCAAAGACACCTATGCCGATTATCGGGAAGTGGTAATCAATCATGCGTTGACACAAGTGTCTTACTGCACGCGCAACCCTAAACAGCATAAGTCCTATAGCGCTCAGTGTTGGGGACTGACGGCCGGCTATTCGCCCGAGGGGTATGCGGCACATTGTATTGACGACGATAGAGGCGTTATTACGATGACGGCGGCTTTGTCCTCAATGCCTTATACGCCAAAACAATCAATGGATGCTCTCCGTTATTTCTACTCACGAAAAGATGAGTTATGGGGAATATATGGCTTCTACGATGGTTTTTGTGATAGCAAGAACTGGTGTCCGCCTCATTACCTTGCTATTGACCAACTCACGATAGCGCCGATGATTGAGAACTATCGTTCTGGCTTACTTTGGAACCTCTTTATGTCTTGTCCGGAGATACAAAAAGGTCTCACAAAACTTGGATTTACATATTAAACTTATACATCATGAAACGTTCATTCTATCTGTCTATCTGCCTTTCTGCCTTAATGGCTCTCACAGCTTGCCAAAGTAAAGAAGAAAAGTTCGTCAATAACCTGATGCGCCAGATGACCTTCGAGGAGAAATTAGGTCAACTCAACCTCTTACCCGTCAACGGCGAGATTGTCACGGGTTCTACCGTAGGCGAATACAACTTAGGCGACCGCATCGCTAAAGGCGAAGTGGGAGGACTATTCAACCTCAAAGGCGCAGATAAGATTCGCGACGCCCAACGCATCGCTGTAGAGCAAAGCCGATTGGGTATTCCGTTGATCTTTGGAATGGACGTTATCCATGGCTATGAGACTATCTTCCCGATACCACTTGCTCTCTCTTGTTCGTGGGACACGGCGGCGATTCGTCAATCCGCAACTATTGCCGCTAAAGAAGCCACTGCCGATGGTATATGTTGGACGTTCTCGCCGATGGTGGATATCTGTTTAGATGCCCGTTGGGGACGTATCTCCGAAGGTAATGGTGAAGACCCGTTCTTAGGTTCGGCTATTGCTAAAGCGATGGTGGAGGGATACCAAGGAAAGGACCTTACCGACCCTCAAACGATGATGGCGTGCGTCAAACACTTTGCTGTTTATGGTGCGGTAGAGGCGGGACGCGAATATAACACGGTGGACATAAGCGAATATAGGATGGCAAACGAGTATATGGCTCCCTATAAAGCGGCTATTGATGCCGGCTGCGGCTCGGTGATGGCGGCATTTAACACCATCAACGGTTTGCCTTGCCATTGCAATCGATGGTTGCTGACCGATGTTCTCCGCCATCAATGGGGATTCGACGGTTTCGTTGTTTCTGATTATACAGGAATCAAAGAACTACAAGGACACCGAATGGGTGCCGACCTTGAAACAGTGGGCGCTCGTTCCCTCGAAGCGGGTTGCGACATGGATATGGTTTCCGAAGCTCTCAACATCCAAAAGAACCGCAAAGCCGTAGATGAGGCTTGCCGTCGTGTGCTGATGGCTAAATATAAATTAGGTCTGTTCGACGACCCCTATCGCTACTGCGATGACAGCCGTCGTGCTACGGATATCTATACGGACGAGGCGCGTGCTTTCGCTCGCCAACTCGCCACCGAGTCCTTCGTGTTATTAAAGAACAATCTTACCTTACCTCTTCAAAAGGATACCAAGGTTGCCCTTATCGGTCCTCTTGCCGATACGCGGGCGAATATGCCGGGTACGTGGTCGGTGGCGGCAACGTTTGACCGCTATCGCACTTTGCGCGAAGCGTTTGAAGAAGCCTTACCCAAGGGGAACCTACTCTATGCGAAAGGTTCGAATATCTTCCACGATGCCGAGTTAGAGGCACGCGGTTCGATGTTTGGTCGCGGAATACGGGATAGCCGTTCGGCAGAAGAGATGTTACGCGAGGCTGTTCGCGTTGCTCGTCAAGCGGACGTGATTGTATTGGCGGTGGGTGAGACCTCCGAGCTCTCCGGTGAGTGTGCGAGTAGGACGGATCTTACTATGCCCGATGCCGAACGCGACTTGATAGATGCGTTGGCAAAACTCGACAAACCGATGGTGATACTTAACTTCTCGGGTCGTCCTGTGGTGCTCACCCACGAGGCGGAGGTCTGTGACGCTCTCTTACAAGTGTGGTTCGGCGGATCGGAAACGGCAGACGCTATTGCGGATGTAGTCTTTGGTAAAGTCAGCCCTTCGGGCAAACTGACCACCTCTTTCCCGCGTTCCGTAGGACAAGAACCGTTGTATTATCGTCAGCAATCAACGGGTCGCCCTTCGCCCACCGAACAATTTGAGAAGTTCTTAACGTGTTATATTGACGAGGCAAATACGCCGCTCTATCCATTTGGCTATGGGTTGAGTTATACGACGTTTGAATACTCAAACATAACCCTACACTCTCAACTCTCAACTACTCTAAACTCTACACTCTACACTCTACACTTTAGCGTGGCTAATAGTGGGGAAACGGCTGGTGCGGAAGTGGTGCAACTTTATGTGTGCGCACAGAACTCGACATTGGCTCGTCCCGTGAAGGAACTGCGTGGGTTCAAGCGTGTTTATCTGGAGCCGGG
>JAKSNE010000120.1 GCA_024400135.1 Paludibacteraceae bacterium | reverse complement strand
CCCATCGGAATAAAGAACAAAGCGTCGGCAATGACGATATACTGCACCGTTTGTCCTAAGGGAGAAAGCGTAGGTAGCGGGTCAAAGACGTGGAAATAAACGAAGAGTAAATACGCAGCCCCACCTGCAAGAAGCGTGAGAGCCATCATTCCATAATAGTACCAGTTGAGTTGTTTGGTTAATTGTTGTTCCATATTTGTAAGTTTAGCGGGTTTAACAAGTTTAGCGGGTTTAAAGTTTGAACTCCGTGCGGTTAATAATCGAGCGACCGAGGGTTATCTCGTCCGTATATTCGAGGTCATTGCCTACGGCAACGCCGCGGGCTATCTGACTGACTTTCAGTTGTTGTGCGCCCTCAATGAAAGGTGCTAAACGGCGGTAGATATAGAAGTTCGTAGTGTCGCCTTCCATGGTGGTGGGTAGGGCTAAGATCACCTCTTTTATCTGTTCGGGTTCGATACGCGCCACTAAGGAATCAATCTCAATGTCCTTCGGTCCTACCCCATCTATAGGCGAGATTATCCCTCCCAAGACGTGGTATAGACCAATATATTGACCTGTATTCTCAATCGACATCACGTCTTGGATATTCTCAACGACGCACACCGTCTGCCTATCGCGTTTCGGCGAAGCGCAGATCGAACACGTCTCTTGGTCGGAGATATTGTGACAGATGTGGCAATAGTGGACGTTCTGTTTGAGTTCGGTCAGTGCCGAAGCAAACGTCTGCACAGTCGCTTGAGGTTGACGAAGTAAGTGCAAGACCAAGCGAAGGGCGGTTTTGCGTCCAATGCCCGGCAGCGTAGCAAACTGATTGACTGCGTTTCCTAATAATATGCTCGGATAGTTATCCATTATTGTTCCTTATCGCGCCAGCGGGCGGGGATAAGGCGATAGGGGTATCGCTCGCGTAAGTTATTGGCATTAGGGCAGTCGCATCGGTGAATACGAATACCCTTGGTTATACTAATAAACCCAAAAATCAAATCGCCCGGCTGAGGATTGCAACACTTCGAGAGGTTATAATCCACGTTCTTGACGTTCATATCGACCTCGATGGCTAAACTTGAAGCCCCTAACCCAGCCTTCCCCCCAAAGGGGAAGGAGGCACTCTCCTCTTTGAGGGGAGTCGGAGTTATCTTCAGGTCCGGGTCATCGAGGGTCTCATAAACTTCACGGAGGCGGAGGATATCCTCTTTTCCCGAAGCGATAGACTGATAGAGGTCGGAGACGGCTTTGTATCCTAACTTAGTAGCGGTACGCGCCAAGTCGCCCTCGTCGAGTTCAATCTTCCAGTTCTTAAAACGTCTCTCTAAGATCTCCCTACCCTCTGCCGAGTTCTTATATTCGACCTCTTTGAGGCATTGGTTGATCTTATTCTTCGCCTTCGCCGACACGATAAACGTGAGCCAGTCCTGCGTAGGACGCTGGTTAGGCGAAGTGATAATCTCTATTTGGTCGCCGTTTTGCAGTTTATGGCGAATAGGCACATTTTGATTGCGAATACGCCCGCCTACGCAGTGGCATCCCACTTCGGAGTGGATAGAGAAGGCGAAATCAAGCACGGTAGCGCCTGCCGGCAGGCGTTTGAGGTCACCCGTAGGCGTGAAGACATAGACGGCTTCCTTGCCGTTGAAGATATTTCCGTGAACCCCCTTGTACGACCAGTGGGCAGCCACACCTTGCTCCGCCACTTCGTCCATTCGGACGGTACGGATCTGCACCTCTACCCATTTATCATCCGGACCGAGGACGGTTGTGTGAAGCGACTCGTACCCATTCTCCTTGGGCACAGATAGCCAGTCGCGCAAGCGTTTGGGGTTAGGCTGGAAGATGTCGGTAATCAACGAATAGACTTGCCAGCAGTCGGATTTCTCCTTCTCCGGCACGGAGTCGAGGATGATACGGATAGCGAACAGATCGTAGATACGGTCAATGTCGCAATGCTGCGCCTGCATCTTGTGGTAGATGGAGTGAATAGACTTAGGACGGCCTTTGATGGTGAACTTAAACCCAGCCGCCGTCAGTTTCTCGCTAAGCGGGGCAATGAACCGGGCGATATAAGCATCGCGTTCCGACTTCTTCTCATTGAGCGAACGGGCGATGTACTTATATGTCTCGTAATCGGTGAACTTAAGGGCGAGATCCTCCATCTCCGTTTTGATCTGATATAGACCCAAACGGTGAGCCAAAGGCGCATGCAAAGTAGCCGTTTCCTCAGCCACATGACGACGCCTTGGCGAGTCGCCCTCCTTATCCAATTCCCGCAACAAATTGAGGCGGTCAACAAGGATTTGATATAAGACTTTATTGCTATCTTCCATAAATTTGCTGCAAAATTACAAAAAAATTTGCATATATCCAAAAAAAAGTGTATCTTTGCAGCAAATTTATAAAAATACACATTGATATGAACACAAATCTGATTCTTCGCACCCTTTTGGTGCTGGCTATTGTAGCATTATCGTACTTCTGCATTTCGAGTGTTGTAACCCCTATTAAGTTCGAGCAAACGCGTTCGGAACGTGAGGTGGCTGTGATTAAAAACTTAGTGGCTATTCGTGCCGCCGAAGCAGAGTTTAAGATTGTTAATGGTCGTTTCACGGCTGACGCAGACTCGCTACTTTACTTCCTCAAATATACGCCGAAGAAAGAGGTGTTGAAGGAAGGAAGTCTTACGGATAAGCAACTGGAAGCAGGAATGACTGAGGCTCGTGCAGCTCGTCTGATGCGTGCCGCTATCGCTCGCGCTAAGAGCAACAAGAAGCTCGACCTGCCCACGATTGAGGACGCTTACGCATACGTTTGGGAAAACGATAGAGAGATTAAAGCGCAAGGTTTGCAAGGTTTCCGTCGTGACACCATATATAATAATATGATCGAGACCGTTTATAAGGGCGAATATACTGCTCAAACGATTGATCAGATTGTGGTTATCCCTTATACCAACGGTACCCGCTTTGAGTTAGAGGTAAACGACAGCTACACCACCAGCCAAGGTATCCATGTGCCTTTGTTTGAGGCTCGCGCACACTACAACACCTATTTAGGTGACTTGAACAACCAAGAGCGCGTGAACTTGATTGATAAAGAGACGAAGTTAGAGCACTATCCGGGTTTGAAGGTTGGTTCTATCGAAGCTCCGAACAATAACGCAGGTAACTGGGAATAATGCGAATTATATCGGGTAAATATAGGGGGCGTCGATTGGCGCCCCCTAAAAATATAACCGCACGCCCAACGACGGACTTTGCTAAGGAGAGTTTATTCAACCTCCTCAATAATCGTATGGACTTTGAGGACATCGATGTGTTAGACCTCTTTGCCGGTACGGGCGGGATAGGTTTGGAGTTTGCGTCTCGTGGCGCGAGAGAAGTGACGGCGGTTGAACTCGCGCACACGCAGCAGAACTTCATCATCTCGGCTTGCAAGCAATTAGGTTGCACCAATGTACACCTTGTCAGGGCAGATGTGTTTAAGTTCCTAAGGGCTTGCCACATCCAATATGACTTTATTTATGCCGATCCCCCTTACGACTTACCTACTCTTGCCACCCTACCCGACCTTATCTTCGAGGCGGGCATACTCAAACCAGACGGTTTGTTTG
>JAKSNE010000012.1 GCA_024400135.1 Paludibacteraceae bacterium | reverse complement strand
ATAAGCTGTAGTGTGCCTGATTAGCCGTTTACTGTCTTATCAAATTCGAGTGCAAAGGTACGACTTTTTTTTGATATATGCAAGAAAAAAGCGATTTTTCTTCGGAAAATATCGCTTTTTTAGTTTGATTTATTTTATCAGTCGAAATAATAAGGGCGGGACGGCGAAAGCCATGAGCAGTACACAACTCATTCCGATGAGAGTGACGGCACCCAACGAATGCATAGCAGGATGTTGAGCAAAGACCAAAACACCTATCGACAATAACATAATCAGCGCTGAAAGAATAATAGACTGCTTGAACTGGTCTAATAACCGCTTACCATATAATTTCTCGTTGCGTAAGCCCTCCACCACAAAAATAGTATAGTCATCTCCCTGCCCGAAAATAAACGTGGCTAAGATGACGTTAACCAGATTAAATTGAAGATGGAAGACTTGCATTAGTCCAAAGATAAACACCCAACTGAGGAGCATCGGCACAAAAGCAATCAGTCCCAGTCGAAGACTTCGGAAACTAAGGCACAAGAAAATAAACACAATCAACGAGCAGATAATACCAATATAATCAAAATGCTCCGTTAAGGTGAGAGAAACATGGCTATTCATTGCTTCGGTATCGAAACGCCCGGGCCACACTTGAGCTAAGTCCTTGGGGTTGCTTAGCGCGTCCTTCGGGCTGTTTAGCTGGTTTAGAGTTTGTTCAAAGGGAGCAAACGCCATAGGCGTAAAGCCTACCTCTATGCCCGCAGCGCGTACTTTTGCGATGAGTTCTTTCGGGTCGTGAGTAGTCCAAAAACATTGCCACAACTGCCATCGGCGATTCAGTTCTTCTCGCGCAGAAGACGACAGATAAGCCGGCTCATCGGAAACAGGGCTGAGGCTCTCAAACCACGCAAAATCTGCTCGTTGTTCTTCGGTCATATAATTAATATGACTGAGATTAGCATCAAACATAGCAGGATGGCGTACTAACAGGATTGTACCGGTTATGACAAAAAGCGTCATCCAAATAACGTGAAAACCTATTCGTTTACGATTGGTTTGTCCACGATGAAGCCACCGCTCTAAAGGTGGACAGTGTATTTCTCGCACGGGT
Source organism: Paludibacteraceae bacterium (assembly GCA_024400135.1). Taxonomy (GTDB): domain Bacteria; phylum Bacteroidota; class Bacteroidia; order Bacteroidales; family Paludibacteraceae; genus Colicola. The sequence goes on along the minus strand of JAKSNE010000012.1, from coordinate 19,086 downwards.
GTAGGTGTATCGGACATTAGATGGGGTAGAACCAAAACGCAGAACAAGATAGTACCCAAGAACATTGCCGAAGCGAAGATGCCTAACTGCCTCAACGCCGGCGAATGAAGTGGGATGAGTGCGACGAAAGCACCTACGGTAGTGATATTGCCGGTAATCAAAGGAGAGAGCACCTCTTTGAGTGTTTGGCGGACAGAGGGAGTGTAGCGCTGATGTACCAAAAGGTGCAGCGGATAATTGACGGCTATCCCAATAAGGACCGCTCCAATGCCTAAGACAATCACTGACACATTGCCGATGAATAGGCTTAAGATCGCCATTCCGAAGAGCCATCCAAAACTAACGGAAAGGAGGATGAGTAAGATATCTCTTTTGCGGGGAAAAGAGTAGATTAAGAGAGCGATTATAAGCACGAGTGAGGATAGGATGGCGATAAAAGTGTCTTTCTTTATCTGCCGAGCATTTCCAACGGCAATCACAGGAGCGCCCAATAGGCGTACTTGCACGGTTGGATGCGCAAGCATAACGGATTGGGCGATGGTGTTAAGCGAGTCAATTAAAGCTGCATTATGTCCCGTTTCGGTACTGCCATAAGGCGAGTCATAGAAGGCAAAACCTCGGTGCCCGTCCTTGGTCATCATATATCCGTTATAGGAGTCGAAGTTAGATTGAGCTCCGGCATATTGACCTGCTATCCCACGAGATAAAGGAACGAGATGTAAGGGATCGAGGGCTAAGACAGGAAAGAGAAAAGCAGAACCCGGCATCGAAAGGACTTGTTTATTCGCCTTCATAATAGACAAGAGTGTGTCCGAAGGGGCGAGATAAAGGGTGTCTAAGAAACGATATTGTTCATCCGTCAGGAAATACGGCAGGTGGTCATAGACAAAGTTCAAGCGGTCGAAGACAGAGGAGAAGTCCACCTCAGTAATGGATTCGGGACAGTGTTCCGCCCACGTATCAATTGCACCAATGATGGTGTCAGGTGAGGAGCCCTCAAAGATAATCACTATTCGAGAGGCTTCGCTGAGGGAGGAGTAAACCTCCATTGATTCGGTATATTCAGCATCTTGAGGCAAGAAGTCGAATATATCCTCTTTATATTGCAGCCGCAGCGATAGTACAGTTAAAATTACAACGAGTACGGCACAAGAGATCCAAAGCATAGTCTTGTGCTTAGCGAGCCAGTCATATAGTTTAATGAGTGCGTTCATCTATGAATTTAATCGGTTTGCGCGATTTGGCGGGGAAGTTAATACGAGCAATGACATCGGCGGGCAGCACCTCTATATCGGGAGTGACGCGCAATCGAGCACGGAAACGGTCTTTCATCATTTTGATGAGGGTGTCGTGGTCCTCGGCAGGGTTCTTCAGTCCAATACGAACCACGACGTTGTCCATTCCGGTATCCGAAGTGCGAGCGACAACAACATAGTTAAGAACTTCTTCGGAGTTATCAAGCACATCGTTAATAGCAGGGGGATAGATGGTGGTGCCTTTAATCTTGAGCATATTGTGTTTGCGTCCTAAGATGGGCGTTAAGCGATAGCTGTTTCGTCCACAGGCGCAAGGTTCGACAATCTTAGCGGCAATGTCTCCTGTACGGAAACGCAGCAAGGGCATAGCCTCGACCCCTAAGGTGGTCATCACTATCTCTCCCGGTTGTCCATCGGAAACGGGCAAACCATCTTCTCCGATGATTTCGATGATGACTAATTCTGGGTGGAGGTGTCCGCCGCATTGGCATTCACATTCGGCAAATGTAGCTCCCATCTCGGTAGAAGAATACGTGGAATATAACTCCACTTCGGGCCATAGTTGGTGAATACGTTGACCTAAGAGATTGAGGCTGAGGTCCTGGTTGCGTAATCCTTCTCCGACGGTAACAAGTTTGCGGACGGAACAGTGGTGATAGTCTATGTGGTGTTGCTCCGCATATTCGATGAGCCGTAAGATAAACGACGGCACGCACATAAGCACATCGGGTTGGACGCGCTCTATCGTGTCCCATTGTAGTTCGGGAATGCCGTTTCCAACGCGAATGATACCTGCTCCTAATTTACGCAGTCCGAGGCTATACGCCATTCCGGCGATGAAACGTTTGTCCATGGTGAGCATTAGTTGGACAACGGAATCGGGTGTTACGCCTGCGGCTTTGAAAGACTTATACTCGTTGAGTGCTTGGCGTTGCAGGTCGTTCTCCGTATAAGCGAAGGTGACGGGTTCGCCGGTTGTGCCCGAGGTGGTACTATAATCGACAATCTCCCTGCGGGTGCAGCATAAGAAGTCGTCACTGCAACGATGTAAATCCTCTTTTTGGGTGAAGGGAAGGTGTTGCAGGTCCTCTAAATGGCGGATGGTGTCAATGTCAATATGGTGCTCCTTAAACAATCGCTGATAAAAGGGCGAGTGCGCTTGTAAATACTTCAGTTGGCGATGAAGCAGTTGTTCTTGGAACGCTTTAATGTCTGCGATAGAAGCAAATTCAATATCTTTTTCCATTTTTATTTGGGGTTATGTTCTTTTATAAAACGCAATGCTATCTGTGCCACAAGGGTTGGATTATGCAATAAAAGGTGATTCTCGTTCTCGATGAGGTGCAGTTCCGAATGAGGATATAGTTGGTGATACGTCTCGCTATAATGGTAGGGGACGAGTGCGTCTTTCTTCCCATGGATAAGGCAAACGGGGCCGCTATACGTACAAGACCTCGCAAAAACATCTATATCTCGTGCTGCCTCTAAATAAGCGCGTCCTATCTTCTTGACAAAGAACACGCGCACATATTCCGGAATATGAACAGGGTCGTAGGTGGCATTCATTATTTTGCCACTGAGCGCATCATCGTGCATCACAGCGGCTGCGGAGACCTGTATGAGGGCTTGGATATCCGATTCGTTCTTCGCCGCCAATAATCCTGCTACCACGCCTCCTAACGAATGCCCCTCAACGATGATGTGTTTGACCCACGTCCATCGTTTAACTTCATCTAAGACGGCTTGTGCGTCCTGTAGTTCGTTTTCGACGGTCATGTCTTGTAGTTTTCCTTCGCTTTCGCCGTGACCATTGAAGTCGAAGCGTAACGAGGCTATTCCTTCTCCTGCCAAGTCGTCTGCCATGCGTTTGAAAAAACGATAATCGCGATGGGACAAAAGCCCGTGCATAAGTATCACTAAGGTGTCGGCTTGAGCCGGTTGCACAAGTGTGGCGGCTAAGATACCGCGACTGCCTTGAAAAGACATCTTACTAATATGTTGACTAATATACATCTTCGTTTAACCAATGAATAAATTCCGTTTTCCACTCTCGCGCTTCGGGTGTGCCTTTCTTGAGAGAGGCTCCAAAGCCGTGACCTCCTGTCTGGTATTGGATATAGCGATGTCTCACACCCTCTGCGGTTAAGGCAGAGTCTAAGAGTTCGCTATTTTGATATTGAACAATCGGGTCGTCCTTACAGTTGGATAGGAAGACAGGAGGGCAATCGCCAGTCACATGTTTCTCTAACGAGAGGGAGTCTTGCATGATTTTGTTCCACTGCCGCCAAACGCCAAGTGCTCCTCGTCGGCTACGTTTGTGCGTCTGTGTCCCACTCATAGTTACCACCGGATAGAGGGAGCAGATGAAAGACGGTTTATAGGGAGTGGGATTGTATAAATAGGACATCATTGCCAGATGTCCGCCGGCGGAGAAGCCCATGACCCCAATCTTGGTGGTATCAATATGTAACGAATCGGCATGGGTGTAAAGCCATTGCAAGGCTTTTTCAGCGTCGATGAGCATATCGGGATATTTGTGTCCTAATCCGAGTACCCGAAATCCAAAAATATAAGCAGGTAGCGTCGCCACCCGATAGGGCAGGATAAAGGCATTTATCCCTTCTTGGTTGAGCCATTGGGCGACTTGTTTTCCTTCCTCTTTCATGCACAACCACGAATAGGATCCTCCCGGACAGACGATAACAGCCGTTCCTGTGTTGGTCGCTGAATCGGCGAGATAAGGGATGAGTTCGTGTCTTTTCGAAGCCATAACTATGCCGGATAGCAGCAAAAGAAAGATGATGATTTGTCTTCTCATAGTTCGTGCATTAGTAATTGGTCATAGTAAGCGCGCATTTGTTTTGCTTTCTCTAAGCGGTTGCCGCCGAAACGGTTGTCGTCAGGTTCGATACGCGGGAGTAGTGTGGTACATATTTGTTTGGGTTTACCAACATGAAATGGGCGTTTTTGCAATGCCTCCGCATAACCTTCCAATAGGATTGGCTGAATAGGTAAATGGAGTTGTTCGGCTAAATGGAAGGCGCCTGAGTGAAAACGCAACGGGACACCATACAACGACCTTGTGCCTTCGGGGAAGATTCCGACCGAATAACCTTGGTCTGTCCAGTGTTTGACAATTGAGGTCATATCTTCCGCTCCTGTGGTAATAGGGATAAATCCTATCGTTTGGGCGGTACAACCATAGAACTTATTGTTCACAATATGCGCCTTGCCTATCAGTCGCATCTTATCCGACAATGCCAACAAAGCGATGATATCGAGATAAGACGAGTGATTAGCGATATAGATAGCGGGGGTATTTTTCGAATCATCGAAATTGACAGTGTAAGTTGCTGTCGGGAAAGCGGATAAGAAGATCTGACAACCACGCTGGATACGATAATGCATCTTTTGCTCGTTTTCGGGAGTGGGACGCAGGCGATAGAGAGAGGTGATAATCTTTCCTGCGGCAGCGAAGATAAAGAAACAGATTCCGTAATACACAAATCGTCCGTATCTGCGCGGCAGACCATAGATGAGTGCCAACACGCACAGAATCGTATTGAGTATAGATATACGGCTAAAGTCGCGGAAGGGACGGAAAGACGAAACGCGCTCTTCTTTGGGCGGATAATAGACTCTCACAGGCGAAGGGATAATAGGCACATTTGCCCACGCGGAAAGGACGAGAACGAGCAACTCCGCCTCGTAACGACGAGTCATCAAACGTTCCCCGTGGATAGCGTCTAAAGGATAGACTCGAAAACCCGTTTGGGTATCGGGTAGATACAAGCCCGTTTGGACAGCGAACCAGAAATTCGAGAACCGATTGGCAAACGTAGAAGAGGAGGGCATATTGTCGTGTTTAGTTCCTCGGCTGCCTACGATGATGGCTTCGGGACGAATCTTACTAATATGAATGAGTTCGGGTATATCCTCCGGAAAATGTTGTCCATCGGCATCAAGGGTGATGGCGTGGGTACAACCTAACTCGCGTGCTTTTTGGAAACCACACTTCAACGCATAGCCCTTGCCTTTATTTTTGGGTAAAGTAACAACGGATAATGCTTTCTCTGTCTGTTCCAAAGCAGAGAGGATAGACGCTGTTTCATCAGTCGAACCGTCGTTGACCACCACTACAAGCGGCACCTGTCGGAGGGTACGTTTAACGATGTCGGCTATCGTTGTTGCATTATTATATGTAGGAATAAGACCGCAAATCATATATCTTATAATTTAATTTTCAGTTTAGGATCAATCATACTTGCTGTAAAATAGGCGGATATAGCCGTCCCTACTATGCCGTGCTGAACCAACGATTGTCCGGTCAGGAAGAGTCCTTGTAGGGGCGTCTTGGGTGCTAATAAAGTGGTCTCGATCGACCTACAATCCTTATAGGTTCCGTACGCCGAACCCTCAAAAGTGTGCGTATAGTGCTGCCACGTCAAAGGTGTGGAGCAGTTGTAGGAAACGATATATTCGCGAAGATGGGGAAGTGCCTTCTCTGCAAGTAAGAAACAGTGTTTCGCCATCTGCTGTTTGAAAGCCTCGTAATCGGCTCCTCGGTGCTGATGAGGAGCGTCTTTCCACTGTTCCACTTGTTGCCAAGTCATCGGCATCAAAATATCTAATGCGTCTTGCTCGGGATAGGTATAGAGCATGAGATGTCGGTTATTGCTCACCTCATCCCAAAGGGAGTCGTCTTCATGGACATAGATAGGGTGCAAGGGGAGTTGGAGTGCGTCTTTGCGCAATTGAACATTGACAGTAAAGCACCCGGGAGTAGAAGGAAGATTCGATATCCGACGCGCATAGATCTTCCTTATATGGGTGTTGTCGCCAAGGAGGCTGATGGTGTTGTGAGGGTGTAAAGAAGACACCACCGTGTCCGCCGATAGGCATTGTCCGTCGCTTAGTTGTACGCCGGTAACACCAGTCTCGGATTCGAGTATTTGGGTAACGGTAGCGTGGCAAAGAATGCGCACACCCGCTTTCTTGGCATTGTTCTCCAATCGCTCAATGAGTGTCTGTCCGCCCCCGCGAAGGCGTTTGGTTGAGGATAAGATTCCCCACATGATCTCGGCATACGAAAAGAGCGGTAAGCTCTGCTTGCGTAAGTCAATGATGAGGGACATCGAGGATAAGACGTTGATGAGTTCGGGGTTGGTGATAGTCGTTTGGAGCCATTCCCAAGCGTTTCTCTCCCAATAAGGAAGCGTCTGTTTTAAGGAGCAGTGAGCAATCGTATCTAAGGTGTTGAAATACGTTTTTAGATTCTCTTTTTGTTCAGGGAAAAGGTGCGTCAGGTAACGTTTGCATTGGCGAATAGAACAAGGAAGACAATAGGTTGCGGAACCTATATGTACCTCTATCTCTTTCAGTTCCTGCCAAGGCAAACGGGTGAGACCTAATCGCCTAAACAAACGATAGACGGGAGTGAAACGAGTAAGCCCACTAACAAAGTGAAAGCCTGTTTCAAAGCGGATATCATTCTGACAGAACGAGCATAAACAGCCACCGACATGACCTGCTTGTTCTAAAAGCGTGACTTGGTTCCCGCTCTTAGCGAGCAGATGACTCACCGTCAATCCGCTTAATCCGGCTCCTATGACGATAACGTTTTTCACGAACGACTGACTTTAAGTTTGATAACTATTTGTTCTTGCCATTTCAAGACAGCATTTATCGTGTTCTCGTCCCACGTAAGGCGTAAGTCCAGAATGGAATGAATACCGGGTTCTAACGGTAAGAGGTACTTGCATTGTTTGATATTCATAAAACGCACTTGTTCGTTTAGAGCGACGCAAGCGCATTGACGAATCATTTCCAAAGAACACGCTCCGGGTGCGATAGGTCGGGTTGGGAAGTGCCCTTTATACACGTCGCAGGACGGATCGAGGTGCAAAGTAAATTGTGCCTCTTGGGCAGATAACTGTTGATTCTCTATATGGTAGTAATTCGTCATGACGGAAGAAAAATTTTAAGTTGGGATTCAGCGATACGTTCCTCTTGGCAAGTGGTTGTAGCTTGTATAAGGACGATATTTTCCACTGCCGTGTTATACGTGATAGACGTTGCGAGCGTCTCGCCTACCATAGGCAAACGATGGATAGACAGGTTCTTTACTTCAGCGATAAAACCAATCTGTGATTCGCGATTTGTCTTTTGTCCTTGTTCCTTGCTCTTTAGTCCCAAGCAGACAGCCACCGATTGGGCTTGGTGCTCAACCACACCAGCCTCCAAGAGTTGGTTCTCCTCGACAAACCAGTTATCGGGAGCGATAGTGAGCAATGCGTAATAGGTCTCGCCCTCTTGTTGAGCGCCATCCACCATGACGATAGGAGCACGCTGCGGAAGGAGTTGTAGAACTTGTTTAGATGTATAGTTCATAGTTCACGATGCACGGTTTATATCTTTCTTATGATTAAGCTGGAGTTCGTTCCTCCAAAACCGAAAGAGTTATTGAGGAAGGTATCAAAGTGCTTATCCAATCGGGTGGAAGGAATCCATAAGTGCTGGCTATCTTCGTCGGGGTTCTCAAAGTTGATATTAGGAGCAATAAAATCGTTATGCATCATCAGGAGCGAATAGACCGTCTCTGTTGCTCCAGCTGCCCACATCTCGTGTCCGGTCATAGACTTGGTAGAGGTAACGGGAACAGTCTTCTCTCCAAAGACTTGGAAGATAGCTTGTGCCTCGCTACTGTCTCCAATAGGAGTAGAAGTAGCATGAGCATTGATATATTGGATATCCTCCGCCTTAATGCCTGCGTCGCGAAGGCAGTTTTGCAGGGACGCTATCGGTCCTGATATGTTCGGATTGGCTATATGCTCACCGTTGCCGGAGAAACCATAACCGATGACCTCGCCTAAGATAGTAGCGCCTCTTTTGACGGCGTGTTCATATTCCTCTAAGATAAGCGTTGCCGCACCGCCGGAAGGTACCAGTCCGTCTCTGTCTCGATCGAACGGACGCGAGGCTTTGGTTGGTTCGTCTTCTCGTGTACTGAAAGCCGAGATACCATCAAAAGCAGCAGCACCGATAGCATTGGCTTCTTGTGCTCCGCCACAAATAATCATCTCCTGAAGACCATCTCGTATCAGCAATGCGCCCAAACCGATAGCGTGACTACCACTGGCACAAGCGGCAGAGAGGGTGAGGTTAATCCCTTTGAGGTGGAAGAGGCAGCCTAAGTTCATGGTGATGGTAGAGTTCATAGATTGAAAAATTGCTGCGGCGCCACACATCGTGGTGTCTTTCATCAGTCTGATGCGATCCACTCCTTTCATCACAGCTTCCGCAGAAGAGTCGTTACCATAGAGGATACCGACGGTGTTGTGGAGCAAATAATCCTCATCTATCCCTGCATTTTTTAGTGCATCTAAGGTCGCGCAGTAGGCGTACTGTCCTTCTTCGGGCAAGAAAGCGCGTTGATGGCGGTTGAGAACCGGCTTCAAGTCGGGTATATCCAAGTGAGCCGTTAGGGTACTGCGAAAACCTATCTGTTTGCGTGTGGGGTCGCAGACAATCCCTGAGCGTCCATGATAAAGCGCATCGCGCACCTGTTCTAACGTCGTTCCTAAGCATGAATAAATGCCCATTCCTGTTATTACTACTCTTTTCATTATCAATCAATAAGTTACTTTTATATTGGTAAAATCTATACGTGTTTTGTCGCCAGTGGGTTCAGTCATAACGATTTGCTCTGCCGCTCCTTGTTCCCCCAGTCGTATTTGCATAGAGGTAAAGATACGGCTTAGTTGTTTCTTGAGGGGGTATAACGTTAAATCTTTCCCGTTTTGTTCTATGCGGAAGACCTTCTGCAATGCCACCGTATCGGCTTGGGCAGTAAGGTTAATGAGCGAAGCCATCTGCGGAGGTAGATGAACGGCATCGAGACCTTCGTAAGTCCAACGGACACTATCAGGATAGATATAAAGAAAGTGCCCATTTTGCACGATGGGTTCTGCCAATGCGGCTATGGCGCGCGTTTGCACAAAGTCGGCTTCTATCCGTTGCTGTGCCATGAGGGGCAGCAACAAGAAGGTAAATACAATCAATATTTGGCTACGACGAAACATCCTATCATAATTATTAAAATTCCTATCCATTGTTGCCAACTGACGCTCTCGTGAAACACTACCATTCCTGCTATTGCGCCAAACCCGAAAGCCATGGCGGATAACGGATAAGCCACCGAGAACTCAAAATGTCTAAGGATATACATCCATAGTAACGCAGCCGAAGTCATCAGCAGTCCGCACCCCATAAGATACCAATTGGTTAATATCCCATGAACAAAGAAGTATTTCCATCCTTGGGTGCGGTCAAAGAGTTGTACTGCGAGTTTGAGCAGCACTTGTCCGCCACAAAGTAAGGCGGATTGCGTCACCGAAAGTAGAATCAGTTTATACATATCACTTGCGCTTTAACTATATCTGAGGCAGGACATCCTGCTTCTTCTAAAAGGGTTTGCCACCCGTCTGCTTTTTCGTCAAAGGCACACACCAGCACGGACTTATACGTTCCTTGTTGAAGCAGTAAACGGGCGTGTTCTTGTGCCGGAGCAAAGAAGTCGTCACTCCCCATCACGGTAATGTTATATCCGTGGCAGTGAATCAGTCGTGCTATCGTTCCTGCCATCGAGTTATTAGCAGCATTCATAAAAAACGATGGAGACAAGTCTTGTTCTTGCTGGTCGAGCATTTGGTTGAGAAGTGTCATAGATGGCACCATCGCTCCCCATTGTGTACCTAAGACCACTGCGTCGGGTGTCTCTATACCGGCAGCACGTAACGCCTTGGATACCACTACCACTAACTGCCTTACCATCTTCGTCATCCGTCGTGCCTGCATAGCCGGGATATATGGCTTATCATCTTCTTCTCCGACACTGGTGAAGGTTGTCCCTTCGTTTATGGTTATCGGTGTCAGTGTTGGCAATAGAATGGGCTCTGCGCTGAGAAGGATAGACGAGTCGTTACCGCCAAACCCAAAAGCATTGCTCATGGCTAAAGTCCAATGGTTTTCCTGCATCCGAACAAGCGTAAAGAACACTTCTATACTTCCGCTGGCGGAGGTGGTGTGTCCCGTGAGCGGTTTGGTGGATTCGACGATGGGCATTGTGTTTGTGAACACGCGCTCAATAGCTCTCCACTCGCTGGCATCGTTATTGGGCGTCGCCGTTCCGTGGGCATTGATATAGGCTATCTGATTGGGTTGGCAGCCTGCCATCTGCAAGGCTTGTTGCATGGCGTTATAGGCACCATCGCCTTCCGGAGAAGAAGCGGTTTGGTGGTAAGCATCACACACATTGCCGTAGCCTCCGATATATCCATAGATCTTCGCTCCGCGTTGTTGGGCGCATTCGGCATCTTCGAGCACTAAGTACGCAGCTCCTTCTCCTAAGTTGATACCATCGCGGTCGGGAGCAAAAGGCTTGCAGATGTGTTGGGATAAGATACCTAACGAACCAAATCCGTTCAAGTGGACGCGAGTCATTGAATCGACCCCTCCCACTACTACTTGCTGAACATCGCCGGCACGAAGCATCATTGCTCCGGTGATGATGGCATTAAGTGCTGACGAACAAGCCGTAGAAACGGTTTGGTGACGAGAGATACCGCATAATCCGGCTAAGATAGCCGTGTTTTCTGAGGCACGGTGAACGCAGATATTCGGAAGGGTGGTATAGTCGCCTTTGCGCCATAGCGGATAGAGGTTCTCCGTCGTATCCATTCCACCTACCGTAGTACCGTTAATCAGCGTGATAGAGGATGGCTCTTGAATCTGCGCATCGGTTAATGCTTCCTGTAATGCTACCGCTCCGATAAGGGCGTTTCGGCTGAGGCTAAGGTGGGCGTACGCTTGCTTATACTCAAGAGGAAGCAATGCCTCTAACTCTACATTTGAAGCCGGCACTTCACCCATCGGCCATTCGGAATGAACGGTCGGCAGATAGTGCGCCTTGGTGAGGTGGGAGTGCCCCTCCAATAACTCCTTACGGTTGGCTGATTGACCGATACCTAAGGCTGAAACGATTCCTATACCGGTGATGGCGATGGTCATTATTTCGTGCGATGAGCGGCTACGTAGGTCGCTAAACTGTCGATACTGGCTAATGCTTGTTTAGAGGTCTCTTTGTCCGCAAATTTGATGCCATAGTTCTTGTCTAACATCATAACGATCTCCAATGCGTCAATAGAGTCAAGACCTAAGCCCTCTCCGAAAAGAGGAGCGGCATCGTCAATGTCAGCAGGAGTGATCTCTTCTAAATTGAGAGCTTCAATGATTTGCTCTTTGAGTTGTTGTTTCATAATTATTTATTTTTTTCGATGTTTCGATTTTTCGAGATTTCGATGATTCGGATATTCGCTTCTCCCTCCTCAAGCCATCCTACAATCAAGATGTTTGCGTTGGTTGTTTGGGCGGTGGATTGGATAATGGGTTCGAGGTCTTCTTCCTTGTTTAAGATATAGAACGATGTCTCGCCAAAGAGGTGGTGTCGAATAGCAATCTCACCCGTCACCACATTAGGCACCGTATATACAAACAAAGCAGGAGAGGGGAAGTATTGATTATGGTCCTCAATGGTGGCAGCAAACTCGCGATTGTCCTTTGTGGAGGAGATACGGTTCGCCATAATAACACAGGTGTGTTCACTCTCCGGCACACCATCCAACTGTTGAAGTGCCATCTGAGTTCCGACAAAACCCATCTTACTGAGGCTATCCATCTTGAAGTATTTAGGCCAATCGTTTATATGTTGCCGATACACTTTCGTCAACTCGCTTTCGGCAAGCAGGCGGTAGTGAGCGATTTCGTTTAGAGTGTAGAGTTGAGAGTTGAGAGTTGAGAGTGGAGGGTTATTTTTCGTCCAAAGGATAGCCGCATTGACTCCTCCAAAACCGCTAAGGAGTTTAATGAAGGAGTGTTTATTTGTTGTGCGTTCCTCGTTGCTAACGCCTATCGGATAGGTAGTTCCTTGTTCTTCAAAACCTTTGACGGCAGGGATCCATCCTGCATCTAAGGTAGCCATCGTAACGATCGTCTCCACCACACCGGCGGCCCCCATCGTGTGTCCCCAATATCCTTTGAGGGCAGAAACGGGGAGAGTGTCTAATCCGGCTCTGTGAATGGCAATAGACTCCATTTCGTCGTTATAGTTCGTTGCCGTGCCATGTACACTGATACAAGCCAAATCATCGGTTACGTTGTTTTGTTGGCACAAGTCCAAACAGTCTTGAAGGCATCGCAACGCTCCTTCTGCCGTTCTACTGGGACCGGAGATGTGATTGGCATCGTTATGAATAGCTCCGCCTAACAGGCACCAAGCATCTTCTTTGTTCGTGTGGGTCGATAGAACCATCGTTCCGACCGCCTCGCCTACGTTCAGTCCGTCTCGGTTCTTGTCAAAAGGACGGCAGACATCTTCGCTGATAGCGTGAACGCATTGGAAACCGCTTACCACAAACTCTATCAATATATCGGCACCAATAACAACGGCGGTATCGTAAATTCCTGTTGCTAATAAGCGATAAGCCGTCAATTGCGCCGCTACTCCCGAGGTACAAGCGAGAGAGACAACGATTGGTGTTGTCTCGTTTCCGAAATAGCGTGCTATCCGTTGAGCGGTAGTCGCGGAAGGTGTCCAGATATCGGCTTTGGTAGAAGATAAAATGAATACGCAACGGTGATTGGTAACATCTATTCCCGCCTTGGTAATCGCTCGTTGAGCCGATCGAATACAAAGACTCTCAAACATCGTATAACCGTCTATGTCCGGTTCGTCCTTAAGGAGGGTCCCCATTACGGGTTGTACGAGTTCGCGACCACGAAGGTGCGTCAAAGGGGAACCTAACGCGCTGCGCTGCGCGCGAACGGCTTGCAGGGTAGCGGTTAGGTCGCCGAATGGGGTTTGTATGTCCGTACTGAGTGCGTAAATCATGACCAAAACTCGTAAAAATTAAACCACTGGTTGGGATAGCGTTGTAGCACTTCTTCCATCGTTGAGGTGTAGGCGTTAAGCAGTTCGTGCGCCTGTTCGCGATGGGTACGCGCGGTCGGGTGTCCATCGCTGAGTTGTCTAACGATGACGCGATATTGTCCCCTACCCTCACGCATCACATATAGGGCAAGAACGGGCACTTCTTCCATCGCGGCAAAACGATAGCACCCTTCCGGGAAGTTCGCTTGCGCGCCTAACAGGCTTGTGCGCATTGCGCGCGTATAAAAAAACAACCGATCGCCATGAATGCTCACTACGTGTCCTTCCTCAATAGCGCGGTGCATATCTAAGATATGCCCTCCATCTTTTTGTACGGGAATAATCGTCAATCCCATCTTATCAAAAAGGCGTTTTCTGTTTGTCTCTACAGTCTCAGCCTCGCCCATATAAACCAGTGTGTACACTTTTTGGGGCATCTGAATAGTGTATCCTGCGAGTTCTAAATTACCCACATGAGACCCTAATATTACAAAAGGCTGTTCGGTCATTAGATACTTATCCCATAGTTCTTGCCCATCCACGGTAATCTTCATTTGCCGTCCACCCCAACAAGCAAAACGATCTAATAGGGCTTTCCCAAATTCATTGTAGTTGCGAATAAGTCCCCAAAACGCTTGCCATCGGGTTTGATGTAGTCGTTGCCGATGATAGTGCCAGATAGCTCGGCGTTGGACACGACCGAAACAGATGTACCCCAAAATCCATATACCCATCAACGGGTATAACCAAATGGGGTCCACATAGCGGAAGAGGAAAATCAAACTGCGCTGTTCCCATTTACTTCCGCCTGTTCGTCCACTCCAAGCCCTATCCACTTATGCAATACGGGAATAAACGAGGTCGTAGAACTCTCCTAAGGTTTTGATCTCCATCAAAGCCTCTTTTTCCAGTTTAACACCGAAGATCTCGTTGACACGAACGATGATATCCACCGTGTCTAAACTGTCTAATTCCAGTTCCTCAACAATCTTTTTCTCTGGATTAAGTGATTCCGGTGCAATCTCAAAATCTTCTACTAAAAACTTGTTAATCGTTTCAATAACTTCTTGCTTTGTCATATTTGTATTATTTTATATTTTCTTCAAAATCATTAGCGTATGCCCGCCGGGACCCATTTGGTCGTGAGTGGACACGAGTTCCAAACCGGCTTTCGATAGATGCGCGAGCAAACAATCCGAGACCAACATCTTATTATTGCCCGATGCCGTCGCAATAAAATATAGGCTATTCATCGTCTGGCAGAACGCTGCGGCAGGGTAGGATTGCCTATTCCATAGCACTTCCATCAAGTATAACCGGCTATCTTTGTGCATGGCTTGCGTTACGCGTCGAAGGATAGCGTCTATCTCCGTTTCAGGGAAACACATGATAAATTGGCTCATCCAAATAGCGTCGTAGGTAGAGGTAAAACGTTGCGTCTCGTCTAATAGGTTCGCACTCAAACCGCTGATACGCTCTGCGCCCGGTTGACCAGCTATTGCTTCTTTCATCATCGTTATCATCTCGGGTAGGTCGCAGACGGTAACATGGATATCGGGGTCTTTGCTAACCAACTGCAACGCCATTTCTCCTGTGTTTCCGCCTACATCGAGTAGGGTCTTAGGATGAGACGCTAAAACGAAAGGCAAGGCTTGTTCAAACGAACGATCCGAATAGAAATGGTCATAGTTCAACCATGCCTGTCGAGTATGCTCATCCAACTTGGGAAGTGCCTCATAAATGGTTTGAGCCTCACTGATGGTTTGTAGCCCTTTGGGTTCTTCTGCTTCTAAAGCTTTATCTAAAAGATAAAAACTTCGATAGTTGACAGAATGGTTAAAATCAAAATTGACGTGCGTCATTTCGTCGTTGAGCAAGAACCATCCTAATTTCGTTAAACGATACCGATCGGTGGACGCGTCAATAAATAGAATACTGCACGTTAATCCCGCTTCTACAAGACTGCTTATCGCAAGCGGTTTATGTCCTGTCAATGCACCTATCTCCTCAACCGTCAGCCCTTTCTCGCTCTTATCAATAGCAGCTAATATCCCCCAATCAATGAGCAAACGACTCGCCTCAAACACTGCCGGAGCCCAGCTATATAGCAGAGCCCTCTCTTGTGCCTCACGAGCCGTCATCGAATCAGAGGTGTATCGTTCTTCTATTTTCTTATTCAGCGTCATTCATTAGCCTTTTGGGCGTTCAATCTAAACAGGTGCTCAATTCCTTTGTTGGAGAGTAGCGTCTTGGAGAATCCTCCATCATGCATAATCGTTTGCATCGTAATTTTACGGGTGAGGTCAGAGAACAATGCCACGCATACGTCGGCTAAGTCGTCCGCCGTTGCGCGACCAAGAGGAGCCATCTGTTCGGCATATTCGTGAAA
Source organism: Paludibacteraceae bacterium (assembly GCA_024400135.1). Classification (GTDB taxonomy): domain Bacteria; phylum Bacteroidota; class Bacteroidia; order Bacteroidales; family Paludibacteraceae; genus Colicola. Next base: position 3,455 of record JAKSNE010000012.1, on the reverse strand, counting down.
ATGATGAACGAACTCAAACTGCTCTTCGGCGTGCGTCGCTACAGGAGACTGCGAGATTGTGTTCACCCGTACTCCGTTGTGCTGTCCGTATATGCCTCCCCAGTTGCGAGCAATACTCTCTAATAGTGCTTTGGCATCCGCCATGTCGTTATAACCCTCCTGAAAACGCTCCGAAGCTAAGTAAGTCAGTGCCACTACCGAACCAAACGGCGCAAGAGCATCTTGGTCATAGCAGGTTTGTAACAGTTTGTGCAAACTAATAGCAGAGATATCCAATGTCTGCATATAGTATGTATAGTTGGCATCGGCGTAGGACTTGTGCCTGCGTAAGTTCTGACTTTGGGCTACCGAATGAAGAATAAAATCAATCTTTCCGCCTAATAGCACTTGCGCTTCGCTAATGAGGTGCCGGATGTCGTCTATATTCGTCAAATCTGCGGTAATAAGAGGCATTCCGTTTGTCTTAGCAAGGGAGGAAATAGTCCCTAAACGCAACGCCATTTCGGTGTTACTTAAAACAACGGTAGCACCTGCGGCTTGACACCGCAGGGCTACGTGCCATGCTAAGGAATGCTCGTCCAGAGCACCTAAAATGATACCTCTCTTATCCTTCAGATACGACTCCATTACTTGCCAATGCGATAACGCAAAGCAACACCTGCCGTCCAATCAAAGAACACACCAACCATTGCTGCTGCCTTGGTAACTCCTTGAATAGACTGAGCTGTTACGTAAACAAACTCACCGCAACCCGGACGGAAATCAATGCTCAAGTTAAGAGGCACTTTCTTAAAGCAGAACTCTACACCAACAACAGCGTGCTCATCTACTTTGAATGCAGGAAGATTGACATTATCAAAACCAATGAAACCTTCAACTTGCTTAAAATCGTTAGAAGCCAACCACAGAGTACCTACTCCAATACCACCACCGGCGTACCAGTTCAAAACAGCACCGGGAAGATCGGCTGCTTGGGCTTGATAATAAAAATTTGGAGAAGCCTCAAAAGTAAGGAAGTTATTAGTTCCTGCCTCTACCGTTCCCCATTGATCGTCAGTGTGGGCGCTAATGTTTCCTGCCGAAGCTGCTGCCGCATAACCTAAGGAATAGGAACCCGGAGCAAGCAGTTTGGTGGTTAGATTGGTTTCAATAACAAAATGTTCATTTCCTCTAACATAGCCTTTGTAACTAAGACCAAAAGAGTTACCTGCAACGATACCAACACTGTGTTGATACTCGCGTGCCGAAATCGTTAATGCGCACAAAAGCAGTGCGACAACAAATAAGTTTTTCTTCATTTTGAGTTTGTTATAAATTGATTAAAAATAGTTAGCATAAAATTGCGGGTGCAAAATTACAACTTTTTTCTCAATTATGCAAGAAAAAACGCACTTTTCTGCCAAAAAATTTGCACAATTGAAAAAAAAGTCGTATCTTTGCACGCTTTTTCGGTCGAGAGGCTCTACACCCGTATGCCATTCGGAGGTGGAGTTACCGAAAAAGGAGATAACTTTTATTATTAACCCGAGCAAGCAATTCGTGTAATTGTAGCTCACAAATTAAAGCATTATGGCAACAAAAATTCGTTTGGCTCGTCATGGTCACAAGGACTACGCTTACTATCATGTAGTAGTCGCTGACAGCCGCTCGCCACGTGATGGCAAAATCATTGAACGTATCGGTTCGTACAACCCCAACACCAATCCTATTAAGGTAGATCTCAATTTTGAGCGTGCTCTTTATTGGGTAAACGTTGGCGCACAAATGACCGACACTGCTCGTTTCATTCTCTCCGGTGAAGGTGTTCTGTTAATGAAGCACCTCCAAGGCGGCGTTAAGAAGGGCGCTTTCTCTGAGGAAGAGGCTCAAAAACGTTTCGACGCTTGGAAAGCAGAGAAGGACGCTAAGAATGGTAAGATCACCAAGGGTGAGGCTGACAAGAAAGCCGCTGAAGCTAAGAAAGCCTTCGCTGCTGAAGTAGAGGCTAACAAGGCGAAAGCAGAAGCCGTAGCTGCAAAGCGCAAAGAAGCTGCTGATGCTCTTGCCGCTGCTGCTCAAGAAGCCGCTCAAGAAGCTGCTGCCGCTGAGGCAGAAGCCAAAGGCGAAGAGGCTCCCGCAGAGGAAGCTACTGCTGAAGCGTAAGGCGATTGAAGAGCCTGCGCTCTTTATCCCAAATCCATCCCCATTTATTGAAGTATCGACACATATTAATAATGTGAATCTTCAGTAACTGGGGATTTTTGTATGACCCTTGTGCGTGATTATGCACAATCGTCACATCGGGAACGTATAAAGTGAGATAATCGCGATGGATGGTACGGGTAAGGTCAATATCCTCGGGATACATGAAATAACGCTCATCAAACAGACGCGCCTTCAGCACCGCCTCCGTACGCAAGAACATAAAACACCCACTTAGATAAGGAACGTTCATTATATGGTCATATCCGGTGTGTCGTAACTCGTACCGCTCGTTGCGTTTGCGCATCAGCCAAGACGGCAAGAAGCGTCGTCCAAACACATCGAGAGGGGTGGGGAGTAACTTACATAGATATTGCGTTTGACCATCGGGATAGACCACGTGCGGCATCACTTGTCCTACTTCGGGATTGTCTATCATAAACTGATGGAGCCGCTCTAAGTCTTCGTGATGTACAAGAATATCCGCATTCATCACCAAATGAAAAGGAGTCTTATACCACACGCTATCGCGAATAGCGATGTTGTGCGCCGCTCCATAACCGAGGTTCTTGCCTTTGTTCCAGATATATCGCTCTTTCGGGGAAGTCTTCTCGTACTGCGTCTGTTCGGGTGAGTTATCTATCAAATACACCTTGCGTAGTGAGCGGGCTTGAATAAGTTCCGCCACTAAGGTCTTGACCTCGTCCCAATTGGGATTATATAAGACAATCGAGATGTTAAACATAAATCAGTCGATAGGTCAGGTACGCAGCATAGATAAGCAAGAGTACGGCTCCGTGCCAACGCTCGATACGGTGCGGTTTGCGCATCACCATCAACCAAATAAGCACACCTCCTAACACCACCATCAATGCGTCTAGCCATAGACCCGGATAGGCGGGTAAGGGTTTGACGACGGCACTCGTACCTAAGATAAAGAACACGTTGAAGATATTACTGCCCACCACATTGCCGAGGGCTATATCTACGTTCTTCTTGGCTGCGGCAATACACGAGGTCGCCAACTCGGGAAGACTGGTTCCTAATGCTACTACCGTCAGCCCTATCACGGCTTCACTCACACCTGCCTGAACCGCAATCTTCGTGGCGGAACGCACAATAAACTCGCCTCCAACCACCAATCCTACTAATCCTCCAATCATCAGCGCAATAGCACGTCGAACGGATATAAGTCTTTCAGCAGACGCTGTCTGCGGTCTTTCAACGGAGTGGTCTTTCAGCGTAGCGGTCTTTATGTTGTGTCCCATAAAAAT
>JAKSNE010000119.1 GCA_024400135.1 Paludibacteraceae bacterium | reverse complement strand
ACGATATTCACTTGGTTAATCGTTGCCGGTTTACCCTCGTACATGCGCATCTCAAAATCAATGGAGTCATTTTCGACTTTTACCTCCACCGGGTCAACATTAAAGAATAGATATCCTTGGTCGGTATATAACTTAGCGATAGCATCGTCGTCTTCGGTGAGGCGTTTGTTGAGTTGTTTGAGGTTGTAGATATCACCCTTCTTCACACCCAGCGAGAGGTTTAGGACCTCATACGGATAGACCGTGTTCCCCACCCAATTGATGTTACGAATGAAGTATTTCTTTCCTTCAAATATATGCATATACACGTCCACGCGCGTAGGGTCGTCGGGATTAGGAACTACACTGTCCGATACGATGTACGCGTCGCGGTAACCGACTTCGTTGTACTTTTCGATAACCGCCTTTTTATCTTTCTCGTATTCCTCCACAACGAACTTCTTTGTGCGGAAGAGGTTGACGATGTTGTCATCGTTGGTTTTCTTCATCGCCTTATTGATATCCACATCCGTCAACGCTTCGTTACCTGTGATATAGATCTTACCCACTTTGGTCTTCTGTTTCTTGTCCACACCTATTCTCACGCGCACGTACCCCGGATGGTCGGGATCGGGTTGTTGACTAACGAACACCTGGACATTGTGAAAACCTTTTTCCCCGTAGTACTTAGTAATCGCCGTCTTGGTGCGGTCCACAAGGTTGGGCGTATATTGTCCGCCTTTTTGCAGACCGATCTTCACTTCAAGATCCTCCTTCTCGCTTTTCTTCAGCCCCTCCATGTTAATAGAAGAGATACGCGGACGCTGTTCAAGCGCAATCTCCAACCAAATCTTCTGCCCTTCAATTCGAGTCGCTTTAATCTTCACATCGGAGAAAAGTCCTTGCTTCCAGAAACGGCGCAACGCTTTGGTTATCTGCGGACCGGGGACTTCTATCTTATCGCCTATCGCGAGACCCGAGAAACCAATGAGCACAAAGTCCTCGTAGTTCTCGGCACCGGTAATCTCGATGCCTGCAATTTCATATACTTTACCCTGCGTTGCTGAATATTCAATCTCCGGCAATGGGGTCGCTATTGAATCCTGCGCCCACAAGACAGGGGGCAGCAAGAGAAGAAATGCTATAATCTTAATGTACTTGTTCACTGGTCTTTCCAAATCTACGTTCCCGATGTTGATAATCCACGATGGCTTGGTAGAAGTCCTCTACCGTAAAGTCCGGCCATAGTTTGTCGGAGAAATACAACTCCGAATAGGCCAGTTGCCATAGCAAGAAATTACTAATCCTCAGTTCCCCACTGGTACGGATGAGCAGATCCGGATCGGGGATATCTTTTGTTGTTAGGTACTGCTCCACCTTTTGTTCTGTCACTTCTTCAGCTGTCAGTCTGCCTGCTTGCGCTTCCGCTACCATCGTTTGTACGGCGTGCGTCAACTCCCAACGGGCAGAATAACTCAATGCCACCACCATCGTCAGTCCCGTGTTTGCTGCCGTTTGTTCGATACAACCTAAGAACTTCGCCTTCGCTTCGTTCGGCAAACGGTCAGTATCCCCAATCGTGAGCAAACGCACATTATTCTTCATTAGTGTTGGCGTTTCTTTCACTATTGTATCTACCAATAACGTCATGAGGGCATCCACTTCCTCTTTCGGACGATTCCAGTTCTCGGTCGAGAAGGTGTAAAGAGTAAGGTAACCTATACCTAATTCGGCAGCGGCTTCGGTGATGTTATGCACCACTTCCACGCCCTGTTTATGCCCAAACATACGAATTAGTCCATGGGCTTTTGCCCAACGACCATTGCCATCCATAATAATAGCTATATGTCTCGGCAGACGGGTTAAATCTATTTGTTCTTTATTATTCATCTTTATTACTCTTGTTCACAAGTTCGACAAACCTTTGGTTTAGCGGCAAACGCGAAGACGATACCCACCGTCAGTTGCGAAGATATATCCATATTCATTATGTTCGCCTTATTCAAGCCGTACGTGTTTCCTAACGGATTGATCATCTTGCCTTCCTCGTTCTTTACCCACACGTTCTCCAAATCGTCCGAGAAATAGATGTTGTGTTGCCACGCCACGTGCAAGGCGCACCTCTTGCTAAACTGCCACTTGAACCCCAGTCCCACAGGCAGATACGCTGCCGCATTCGTCCATTCGCCTTTCGGTCCGGGAATAACCGCTGCACCGATGCCTAAAAACAGATAAGGCGTATAGGGTTTGATACGTGTATCATATTCGGGCATACCAAAACGCATGAAGTTAAACTCCGCCGTCACATCCATATTCACCATTTGCGTCTTCCATTGTCCATCGGCAGGAAAACCTTTGAGGTAGGGATTATTCGGTTCTCGCGCATCCTTGTAAGGTCCTTCTGCTAACTGATACATCCCATTAACCTTAATCGACCAGCGCTTGTCGAACTTATAGCGGAAATGCAGTCCCGCCGCATAACGTACGTCTTGGAAGATGTGCGGAGCCGCTTCGCCTACGTAATATCCGCAGCCGCCTTGCAGACCGATCTCAGCCAGATAGGGTTGGTCGTCAGCCATCACACTCATCGTTCCGAACGTTAGGACAAGTATATATGTCGCTATTCTATTTCGCACTGATCAATACGCGGAAAGCGTCCGCCACTTTTTTAACAGGTACTACTTCTATCTTCGTCTTGTCCAATGCTATCTTCTGTCCCGCGGGGACTAAGATACGAGCAAACCCTAATTTCTCCGCTTCGCGGATACGTTGTTCCAAGCGATTGACGGGACGTATCTCGCCCGCCAGTCCCACTTCGCCACAGAGGCACGTCTTCGCATCTAAGGCGATGTCCATATTCGAGGATAAGACCGCAGCCAAGACGGCTAAGTCAATAGCAGGGTCGTTCACCCTCAGCCCTCCGGCGATATTGAGGAACACATCTTTGAGTAGGAGTTTAAACCCTACCCTCTTTTCTAAGACCGCAAGCAGCATATTCAGTCGGCGTGCGTCAAAACCGGTGCTACTGCGTTGGGGCGTACCATACGCCGCCGAACTAACGAGCGCTTGCACCTCAATCAGGAACGGACGCACACCCTCTACCGCTGCCGCGATAGCGATACCGCTCAGCCCCTCGCGTGCCGTCGATAACAGCAACTCGGATGGGTTAGTCACTTCGCGCAAGCCGCTTTGCTGCATCTCGAAGATTCCTAATTCGGAGGTTGAACCGAAACGGTTCTTCTGTGCCCGCAAGATACGGTACATATAGTGTTGGTCTCCCTCAAACTGCAAGACCGTATCTACGATGTGTTCCAGCACTTTCGGTCCTGCAAGCGAGCCTTCTTTGTTAATATGCCCGATTAAGATAAAGGGGATATTCGTCTCTTTGGCAAACTGAAGGATACGGGCGGCGCACTCTTTGACTTGGCTTAGACTACCTATCGTAGCTTCTGCTGCCTCGGTGCCTATCGTCTGTATCGAGTCAATGACCACCACTTGGGGTTGTATCTGTTGTACCGATTCTAATATCCGCTCTAAACTCGTTTCGCTAAGCAGGAAGAGGTTCTCCGGATGACCTGCCAATCGCTCTGCACGCAGACGTATCTGACGTGCGCTCTCCTCACCACTGGC
>JAKSNE010000118.1 GCA_024400135.1 Paludibacteraceae bacterium | reverse complement strand
ATCGTAGATAGTTTAGACGTAATCTCTATTCCTACCCTCGGTGGCGAATCTAAACCGTTCTTGATTGCAACCAACACCAACGTAGAGGAGTGGGAAGTGAACCTGCCCGAAGGCATTACCTATAGCGTTACTCCGGTGCTTGACGACACGATGGCTCTTGTTCTCAAACACGAGACCTATGTCAAAGAGATTCTCAAAGACACCATGGTTATTGCCGTTGGCGGCGAGACGCTCTGCAAGATTCCTTATAAACAAGCACGTATCATCATTCCTTACACGAGCACAAAAATTGAAGAGTTTTGGGCAGAATATGAGGCAAACAGTAAGTTCTACTACACTTCCGATGGCAAGAACTATTCGCTCTATTTCTTCTATACGCCTCTCCAACGTGCAGACATTGAGGTTTCCGCTCCCGATTGGTGCGAAGTGAACCTGCGCGACTCTTCTCGCAACGAACTGAGCGCTTTGGCACTCACTATGATTGCTCCGCAAGAGACCCAAACCGAGCGCACCGGCGAACTCAAGATTATATACAAGGGCGACGAACTGCTCACCTATAACCTCCGCCAATTAGGCTTCTACGGTTATGTTAAAGATCTTTATAGTTCTCAATCAGAAGGCGGTACTGTTAGCGGTAACGGCGGACAAGTGAAGTTCGTTCGCTATACCAATACCGAGTGGGTTTACAAAACCAATATTGACATCGCTTATTGGCAGATTGATGCCCCCGAATGGATCCAACCAACCCTCACGGCGAAAGCTGCTGACACCATCTCGCTCACCATGTTCGTTGAACCTAAAGACTACTCCATCGAAGGACGTACAGGCGAAGTGAAACTTACCATCGCAGATACCATCATCAAAACGCTCACCATCGCCCAAACGGCAGCGGAGAAATCGATGTCTTACTACAACATGGATGGCGCACTCTATATCGGAACAGACAAATACGGAAATGGCTTAACCAGACAATATATGCTCGTTCCGTATGCCGACTCCGTAGCATTTGTCAGCCAAGTAGGTCCCGGCACATGGTATAGCGGTAAGAACCATGAAATAGACACCGTTGCCTCCGGAACAGACACCTATTGGCTAAGTGCTCCTTCTAACGTCAACAAATACGTACTCTATGTACCTTACTTCCAATCGGAAATCACCGGTTTGTACAATGAATGGCAATGGGGCGGCGTCATCAAATATCGCGCTAATGCTCGCTTGCGCATTGGTACGGGCGTCAAATATACGCTCTGCGCGCTCCAATATCACCCCGATAGCGTTGCCTCCAAAGGTGCAACCACCGATATGACTATGCGTTCCGGTACCATCGGTGGTCAGTCCATACACTATAGTTACGGCTCCGGCGTGGGTTCTGAAGCAGAAGGTTATTATAACAACATCGGTACTTATATCCACACCAATGGCGTTATTTGGGCAGACTCTATCTTTGTGCCAATCTATAACTATAGTATTGCTCAAGAGGGCGCTGATCAAGATAAATCGGTTATCTTCGGTAACAATGGAAAGATTACCCTTACCATCTATTCTGCAACGAAGAACGATGACGGAACTCCTAAGATTGATCGCGAACACCCCATCTATCAAGCAACCGCCAACAAAGACAATTTCAATTGGAATGGAGATACTAACAAGCATAAGGGTTCTCTCACTTTCTGTAAAACAGAAAAGAATCCTATAGGTATCGAATTTGCCGTTCCATTCATTAGCAACGGAGGTGACCTCTATGCCGAATTCTCCGGTTTCAACGAGAGTGGTATGGACTTCGGTTTCTATAGCAATACCTATCCCGTTAAGGGACAAGAAAATGGTTTAGCATGGTTCTACAAAGATGGCGAATACACAAAACTATGGGGCACACAACACAGTATCTATCTGTCCTTCAACGGTTTCTTCCCATTCCTCAAGACCATGTATGGCGCTACCCAAGTGAACATTGATGCAACGGGTGAAAAAGTGTCCGTCATCTACCCCGAATTAGAACCTGAGAAACAAGTGCAAAGCGACCTATTGCTCCGTTCCAACCGCGATTACGGAGAGTGGGAGTTTGATGACAATTACGAGTGGCTGGAGCTCTATATGGATACCACCGATGTATGGAATTCCAACAACCTCACCAATGTCACCTTCATCGCAGAACCTAACCCGGGCGAAGAGCGCACCGATACCCTCATCTTTGTTAACCACGGTATCGAACTCCGCGTACCGGTTATCCAAGAAGGTACATCAACGGGCTTCATCAACCTCTACGATAAGAAGAACGAGGTGAAAGTGGAGAAGTTCATTAAGAACAATAATATCTACATCCGCCGTGACCAAGACCTCTTCACCATCGAAGGTCAAAAACTCGAATAGCTTAGGACGCCATAGGGATACATAGGAGCATCTATGGACACATAGGAAGACCTATAAATTCCTATAATTAAGAAAAAAACGTGATTTTCGTTCGAAAGTCACGTTTTTTCTTGCATATATCAAAAAAAAGTCGTAACTTTGTAGCGTAAAACGAGGATACTATGAAAAAACTGTTATTTAGCATTTTTATTGCACTCATTGCCCTTCCCTCGCAAGCGGCAATCCGTACCGAAGCACAAGCCGCCGCAATGGCTGCCGCCTATTTCACGTCTGATAACCTTTCCCCGCAAGTCGCCAAAGCTCCAGTCCAATCCGTGCCGGTGCGTTTGGTTCGTACCATTGACTATGCTCAGCAGGCTACACCCGCTATCTATATCTACGAGCAAGAGCAGTCTTCGCGCTGCGTTTTCATCGCCGCCAGCGATAAGGTGAGCCGCATCCTCGGCTACACCGACGCACCTGTTGACAATTCACAATTCTTAATTCAAAATTCAAAATTCGTTCTCCCCCCCGCTCTCGAACTATGGCTTCAATCCTACGCCGACGAGATAGCGATGCTCGAATCGGGACACGCCACCATTCGTACCGTCACTCCCGGACGCACCCCTATTGAGCCTCTTCTCAAAGATGAGAACAAGAACCTCATCCAATGGAACCAAACGGACCCCTATAACCGCTATTGCCCTATACAATATGGCGGAACCGAAAAGAGTGCCACCGGTTGCGTCGCTACCGCTGTTGCGCAAATCATGCGGTATTATGCCTATCCCACGCGCCCAACGGGAAAACTCTCTTATAAATGGGAGAAAGCGGACCAAACCTTATCCATCAATTATGACACCGTGCCCAACTACCAATGGTCATCGATGAAGAATAAGAAAAGTAATTATAAGACCGACGCACAGAAGAATGCCGTTGCCCAACTCATGCGCGATGTAGGTTATTCCGTATCCATGGACTACGGATCCAGTAGCGGTGCTTCCACCCCCGACTGCGTACAAGCATTACCCAAATACTTTGGCTACAACGAAAACATCTTTATCATAGGTGCCCTCGCCTTGTCAACAAAAGACTACGAGGACCTCGTCTATCAATCGCTCACAAACAAACACCCGCTTGTGCTCACAGGAACGAAGGTTGGCGGCGGTGCCCACGCTTTCGTATGCGACGGAGCCGACGACCAAGGGTTCTTCCACATCAACTGGGGTTGGGGCGGTAGTTATGACGGATACTTCGACCTCTCTATCCTCGATTCC
>JAKSNE010000117.1 GCA_024400135.1 Paludibacteraceae bacterium | reverse complement strand
ACCCGAGAAAATAGCATTACGGGCATACTGGGTGGCGGTCGGTAGGATAGAGGTGTACATATTCTCGTCTGTCACTGTAAAGAACTCCGACAGCACCGGTTGAATGACTTTCCATTGGTCATAACGGAAGTTATCTATCACCACAAAAAAGACCTTCTCTCCATTATCCAACATCGGGAAAAGGACACGCTTAAAGATATCGGGGGAGAGTAGGGGACGGTCGTTGGAAGTAAACCACTGTACGTAGTTTTTCTGCACAAACTTCACGAACGCAGCATTGGCTTGACTACGTTGCATGGCTAACATCTCGCGCATAGCCGAATCGACATTCTGCAACTGCAAATCCCAATAGGTGAGGGTTCGTTGAATCGCTTTCCACTCCTCCATCGTCTGCGCCGTATCAATCATGTAGGAGATGTTGGAAAACTCCTCTTGATAGGAACTGTTCGTGTGCTGCTCCTTGATTTGTTTGCTGTGGATATTCTTCTTTAAGCACAATAATATCTGATTCGGATTAACGGGTTTGATGAGATAATCGGCTATCTGTTCTCCGATAGCCTCCTCCATGATGTGCTCCTCCTCCGATTTGGTTATCATCACCACCGGCAGAGACGGATAATCGCGTTTGATCTCTTGCAGCACCTCTAATCCGTTTAATCCTGGCATGTTCTCGTCTAAGAAAACAATATCTATCTCGGGATGTTGATGACAAATATCTATTGCATCTTGACCGTTATTCGAGGTCAAGACATTATAACTCTTTTGGTTCAAAAAGAGGATATAGGGTTGTAGCAAATCGATCTCGTCATCTACCCACAATATCGTAGGCTGGTTACTGAAGGGTGTTGGGTTCATAATGTCTCCATTTATTGATTAAACTTGTCATATCCTCGGGCCACTCACTATCAAAAAACATTCGTTTTCCGGTGCGAGGGTGGGTAAAACCGAGGGTCTTGGCATGCAACACTTGACGAGGGCAGAGTGCAAAACAGTTTTGGATATATTGTTTATATTTCTGCGTTGGCAACCCTTTCAAAATCTCTGTTCCGCCATATTTCTCATCGCTAAACAGCGGATGACCTATATGGCGCATGTGAACACGTATCTGATGGGTTCTGCCCGTCTCCAATCTGCATTCCACTAACGTTACGTACAAAAATCGTTCCAAAACGCGCCAGTGAGTAATCGCCTCCTTTGCATTGGGGTTGTCTTCGAGGTCATAAACGCGATAACAAGTGCGATCTCTCGTGTCTCGGCCAAGGGCTCCTTCTATCACGCCTTCGTCTTCAGCAAACGTTCCCCAAACAAGTGCATTATAGGTTCGCTCGGTCGTGTGGTCAAAGAACTGCATCGCTAAATTCGTCTTTGCCTCAGGGGTCTTCGCTATCAACAATAACCCACTCGTGTCCTTGTCTATTCGATGCACCAACCCTATATTCGGATCATTGATATCTATCTCTTTCCCTACTCCTCTACCCTCTACTCCTCTACTCCCAAAATAATACGCCAACGCATTGAGCAGCGTATGTTCGTAGTTGCCGTGCCCGGGGTGAACGACCAGTCCTGCCGGTTTATTGATGACCATCAAATCGTCGTCTTCATATACCACGTTCAGCGGGATAGGTTCGGGTTTAATGGTGAAGTCGTGTGGTTCGTGGTCCAACAGCACTTGGATAACATCCAGCGGTTTGACTTTGTAATTGCTGTTGACGGGCTTATGGTTTACCCACACATTTCCGGCGTCCGCAGCGCGTTGAATACGATTACGAGAAGTACCTGCCATGTGTTCTGTCAGGTACTTATCGATACGAACGCTCGTTTGGCCTTTATCTACCTCACAACGCCAGCGTTCCCATAACTCTTCATCTAATTCTTCCATTAAAAGAAATCGTCTTCTTCGGGTTCTTCTACCGTTTGAGTAATCGCTTTTTCAACATCTAACGTCAAGTTCACATCAATCCCGGTTCCCTCTAACACGGACGTGCCCGGGGTGGGGGACTGTTGGTAGATGATATACTCTTCTATCTTATCGGGAGCAGGTGTCTCGTCATAGCGAACAAGACCGACGGTGAGGTGATAGTGCTCTATCAGCAACGCACGAACTTCTGCCAAGGTCTTACCTTGTAACGAAGGCACTTTCACTTTCTCCGTTCCTTTGCCTTTGCCCACTACCATCGTCACTTCACTTCCTTCGTCTAACTTATCGCCTGCGTTTAAGGGTTCGCCCTCATGTCTCAATTCCAAGACGATATCCCTATATTCCGATGGCTCATACAAGACTCTGCCAATGCGAAGACCGATGGCTTGCAACGTGGTTTGTGCTTGACGATAACTGATATCGTGCAGGTCAGGAACCTCCACTTGGCGATGGAAAGACGAGTTGATGATGACATACACCGACCTGTCTTTCTTGGCGTGACTACCTTCGGGCGGATTCTGCTCAACGATGGTTCCAAGCGGCACATTGTTCGAGAACGTGGAGTCAATGATAACTATCTTTAACCCGCTATCCGCCAAACACTGTTCCGCTTCCGTCTTTTGCAAGCCCACGATATTAGGAACCTCCACCTCTACGCCGTGTTGGGTATAATGCTTCAGCCAACCAAACACAACGAAGATAAGGATGATTCCCACCACCACGGCTATGCCTAAGTTCATAAGCACAAAACCAAATTTCGTATTTAAAAAATCTTTCATAATTACAATCCACAATCCACGATCCACAATCCACTACCTATTCGCTCTTTTTCTCTCTAACTCATCGAGGATGATCTTGCGCAAACGCATGTGTGTCGGAGTAACCTCCACGTATTCGTCTTCCTTGATATATTCGAGGGCTTCTTCCAGCGAGAACTTCACTGCCGGAGCGAGGATAGCCTTATCGTCCGCCGATTTAGAACGCATATTCGTCAAGTTCTTGGCTTTGATGACATTGATGACGATATCGCCTTCTTTGGCATTCTCACCTACTACTTGACCGGCATACACTTCCTCTTGTGGATCAATAAAGAACCGACCGCGGTCTTGCAACTTATCCAAGGCGTAAGCCGAAGCCGTACCTGTCTCCATCGCGATGAGCGAACCGTTGGTGCGTTTCTCGATATCGCCCTTATAGGGTTGGAAATCAAGGAATCGGTGAGCCATGATTGCTTCACCGGCACTCACGTTCATCACGTACGTACGCATTCCTATGATACCGCGAGAAGGAATAGTGAACTCCAACTGTACGCGGTCGTTAATCATCTCCATCTTCGTCATCTCGCCTTTGCGAACGGTAACGTATTCGATGATCTTTCCGCTGCACTCCTCGGGAGTGTTCACTGTCAGTTGCTCAATCGGCTCGCATTGCTTACCATCAATGTTCTTGATGATGACTTGTGGTTGACCGACCTGCAACTCGTACCCTTCGCGACGCATCGTCTCAATGAGCACGCTCAGGTGTAGCACACCGCGACCGAACACGCGCCACGAGTTATCCTTACCACTCTCCTCTACGCGCAAGGCGAGGTTCTTCTCTAACTCGCGCATCAAGCGGTCGTGGATGTGACGAGAGGTCACATACTTACCGTCTTGACCAAAGAACGGAGAGTCGTTAATCGTGAAGGTCATCGACATCGTCGGCTCATCAAT
>JAKSNE010000116.1 GCA_024400135.1 Paludibacteraceae bacterium | reverse complement strand
TTGCGATGTTGCAAACGGTATCCGAATAGAAACCGGGCTCGGAATATTCCTTGCCTCTCCAAAGGGTGGTTGAACCAATACAGATCTCTCTATCTTCAGGAACACGATAGGTCGGGATTACCTTCAGTTCCAGCGCAAAGGTAGAGTCACAGTTGTGGATAGTGGGCAAGATATCGTAGTACGTACCCGACTCATTATAAGACTTCCCACGCCATACGTATGGCAGATAATCCACGGTTGTAGCCTTCTCCAAAGTGAAGTAAGATGGGTGGACAACCAAGTTCAGGTGAACGATAGAGTCACAACCATCGACCGTCTTGGGGTTGAGCGTTTGTAAGCCCGCACGAGTGACAGGTATAGAGCCAACCCAAAGTGTATCACCTTGGCAGATGGTATCCGTGATAGATACTTCATAGTTCGGAGCCTCATAGAAGGATACACGATAGATACTATCGTTCTTACCCGACTTGGACTTACGCAGGAGTTCGTAATCGCCGGGTTTGAAGATGGTGTCGCCTTGAATGATGACGGTATCGCCCTTACAGAGCGGACGCTCATCCCACTCGGAGAACTTCTCGGTAATCTTCAAGTCTAAGATCACGATGGAGTCGCAGCCCTTAGCGGTTTGGAAGGTATCACGATAAATAGTCGGAGCCACCAATTCCTTACCATGATAATAGTAGTAGATGGTATCACGAGTAGTATCGGCACAAAGAACGACTTCGACACGAGTGTATTTAGTCTCATGTATCGTCAGGTTTATCGTCCAAAGGGTATCTTTTTCTCTGTGACGATAGGTTCCCGATTTCTTGTACAATTGACCATAGAACTCGTAACCATCTTGGCAGGCTTCTACATTTATCGTTTTTTCCATCAGACGAGGATAATTAACGATAATCTTGTAAATAGAGTCACAACCATGTATCGTTCTCAAGGTATCGTAATAAATCGTATCTTTAGAAATATCTACACCGTGAATTCTTGTAGTAGTACCTTCTTCAAAGGTGTACATTTCCTCATATAGATAAGATTGATTAACCTTGAGGTTCAAGACAACGACACTATCGTACCCCTCTTTGGTGTACAAGCTATCATAGTAAATACCGTCATTAAACAATGGTCTTCCATTGAAGATATAGGGGAGCTCATTGCTACATATTTCTGCATTGATACTATCCTTCATTGCTTTATGAACCTTTAAGGTAAGAACCGTCACGCTATCGCAACCATAGATATTCTTATTATAGTCATAATAGGTACCCGGTTTGTACAATATGCGCGTTTCGTGAATCGTATCCAAGCGGAAGGTATCGCGACCATCTACCACCATCGGGATCGTATCGATTACCGTTTCACCAAACTTAAACGTCTCGCCTTCCGAGATGTTCACTGTTACGTGATTCTCAGAAACCGGGTAAACATTTAAGACAATCGTAATGATGGTATCGCAACCGCGAGCAGATAATATGGTATCGTAGAAGATTCCCGATTGAGTATAGAGATTACCACGATAGCGTAAAGTATCGCCTTGACAGATACTTGTTTTAATCGTTATGTTTTGAGGTTCATCTACGAACAAGTGCAGCGTATCTACGAACTTCGCCGAATCGGTAACTTTATTACGAACATACGTACCCGAGGTATAGAAGGCTTCGTTGTTGTGCCAACTCCACTTATACGGCAGTTCCGATTCGCAAGCATAAACAGTGGTATCACGATAGTAAACCGGTTTAACGATTAAATTAAGTTGAATAACACTATCGCAATGAGCAGTATCCGTGGTAGAATAGCGTTTCTCATACTGACCGGAGTGAGTCAAGGTGTCGCCCTCAAAGAAGAGAGTGTCTCCAGCATAAATCGTTCTATTGATTTGCGTTAGATAAGACTCCTTAACAGAGAGGTGCAACGTCACAATCGAATCGCAACCGGTAATCCAAGACGACAATGTGTCTTTGTAGTTACCGCCCACACGGAGAGAATCACCCTTCCAAAGGAAGAAGTCGCCTTCGCAGATAGATACGGACAACTCGCCACGGAGAACAGGATTAACGATAACGCGGTACTTATAGATGAGCGAATCCTGTCCCTTGCTATCACGGATGGTGTCGGGATAGATACCAGCGGCATTGATAAGTTTACCACTTGGTAATTGGTAGGGCAATTCCGTTTGACAAATCTCAAACGTATAATCCGCTAACTTAGAAACCGTGAGATGCAGTTCATAGATACTATCACAGCCGGCAGCCGTTTTATTGTAATCATAGTAAGTACCTGCCATCTCCAAGCTTTGTCCGTGCCAAGCAAGTGGCAGCGAATCCTCTGAGATAATGCGCGTTTCCACAAAGAAGTACTTCGGCAGGATGGTCAAGTGTGTAATGACCACACTATCGCAACTGAGTGTATCGTAGAACAAGTTCGTTCCGCTGTCTTCACCAATGAGTAGTTTGTTAGCAATAATGACTTGACCATTGATTGTAACGCTATCATCTTGGCAGATTTCAATATCCCTATACCCATAACGAATAGGCAGGACAGAGAGTTCGAGAACGAAGATACTATCGTAACCCGCAACGGTCTTCAACGCATCCGTATAGGTACCGGCTGTGGAGTAATAGTTACCACGCCAGAAGAAACGGTCGTTGCCGCAAATAGTTTCTTTCAGGGTGTCTCTATAGGTCGGATAAACGGTGAGAGTCAATTGATAGATACTATCGCAACCATCGATTGATTTATGTTTATCTTGATACAGACCGGAGGTCGTGAAGATCATTTCGTTTCCGTCAGCATCCTTATGCCCCATCCAGATATACGGGTGTTGGTCATCGGTTTGAGCCGTTTGCTCGAATAAGTACATATTCTTATGCGTGTAAACAAACTCGATAATACTATCGCAACCAAATTGGTTAACCAACGTATCATAATACGTTCCTTGTTCCTTAATCCAATGCTCATTGAAGAAGACGCTATCGCCCTCACAGGTGGAAGCATTGATGCGAACTTTGCTGATTGGAGCCACCGTCAGATCGAGAACGAAGATACTATCATAACCCGCAGCGGTCTTTAACGCATCCGTATAAATGCCCGATATCTTATAATAATTACCGCGCCATAAGATGCTATCATCATCGCAGATATGCTCCCTTACGGTATCCCTATAGGTCGGATAAACGGTGAGAGTCAATTGATAGATACTATCGCAACCGTCAACGGTCTTTTGCTTATCTTGGTAGAGACCGGAGGTCGTGAAGATCATTTCGTTTCCGTCCTCATCCTTATGACCGGACCAGATATAGGGGTGTTGGTCATCCGTCTGAGCCGTTTGCTCGAACAAGTATGAGTTCTTATGGATATAAACGAGTTCAATGATACTATCGCAGCCAAACGAGTTCTTAACCGTGTCGTAATAAACGCCCGATTGAGTAAGCCAGTGTCCGTCGAAGAAGAGACTATCGTCTTTACATGTAGCGGCCTCCACACGAACATGAGATGTATCCTTAACTTGGATTCTCAACTCATAGATAGAGTCAAAATGATGAATCGTCTGATGCTTATCAAAGTATGTACCCGATTCATAAATCATCTGATCATGCCACAAGTAAGGCGTTTGACATTCGCAGATAGTGGTATCGGTGATGAAGTGATAAGTCGGATAAA
>JAKSNE010000115.1 GCA_024400135.1 Paludibacteraceae bacterium | reverse complement strand
GTGTCCTCTTTCTTTTCGGGTACACCTTCTATAATAGATACGTACGTGCGTGCGCGTACGAGTTCTGCCCAATAGGTGCGCATATACTCTTGCAACTCCCTGCTTTTGGCAAAAACCAACAACCCACTCGTCTCGCGATCCAAACGATGCACCACAAACACGCCTCCCTTCGGGTCCTGATGACGGATATAGGCTTTGAGAATTCCTAAAGCCGTTGTCTCTGACGACACTTTGTTCACAGGAGCCGTCAACAACCCCACTTTCTTCTCTACCACAATCAAGTCGCTGTCTTCGTAAACAACACGTAACTTCGGATGACGTAACTCCGTGTTCCCCTTGGTTGCCACAATCATTACCTCATCGCCCGTCTTAAGACTTATATCGTGACGGGTCTGAACACTCCCGTTCACTCTTACTACGCGCCTACCAAGCAAACCCTTAGCAGAAGTACGTGTGAGACTCATCTTTTCCATCAAGAACGGGAGTAACTCTCCCGCTACTTGCACCTTAAATGCCGTATTGTTTTTCTTTTTCTTATACATGACGCGGTGTAATAGCTACCCATGCTCGTAGAGCAGAGGCATTAACGATAATAAACACAATATTCAAAATAACGAGATAGTAATTCGGTTCGGGAAGCAACGCATAAAACGCTACACCCACTACCCCATATAACGTCCACCATATCCAGGCGTCCGTCTTCTTATAAATCAACCAATAATTGGCTTCGGTCGAAGTGCAGATAAGTCCGGCTCCTAATAACTTGAGCAGCACATGCTCACTCCAACCATCGTGATAGATACAGAGCGTGTTGAGTACGTAATCGCCTCCGATAATCAAAGCCGCTACCAAAAGCGACACAATCAATTGCTTTCTATTCAGCCACTCCGGCTTCAACTCGCCCACTTTTTGTCCTTTGTCCTTGTCCCTTGCTCCCTTGTCCGTCTTCCACACCATAATCGAACGAACCAAGAATGGAATAAATACGCCGAAATACAGCATCACCAAATCCCATTGATGGGTCATGATAAACTGAATACCCAACAACGTGGACATCGCTATACCGCCGTAAAAACCGAGGTAGTTATTGGGATTCTTCACTGTCAATACATACCCTACACCGATAATACTGGCAGCAAAACCAACGCAGAATGGGGCACTGTTCCAAGCCATCAGCTCAATACCCGGCCATCGCTCTGCAATCAATAACACCAGTGTCAATGCTGCGAAGATGCCTAACGAGATAAGTAGGTTCTTACCAAACTCTTTGTATAATTCCATCATCTGAATCGTTTATTAAAAAAGGCAGGTCATTGGCCTGCCTTTTCGTTTACTTCTTGTAGCGATTGCCGTAGCGCGACATGAACTTATCAACACGACCGGCGGTATCGACCAACTTCGACTTACCCGTATAGAAGGGGTGAGAGGTGTTGGAGATCTCCAACTTAATCAGTGGATAACTAACGCCATCAATCTCAATACTATCCTTCGTGGCAGCAGTAGAGCGGCTGAAGAACTGAGTACCGTCTGACATATCTTTGAAAACTACTACACGGTAGTTATCTGGATGAATTCCTTTTTGCATAATCAATCCTTTCTTTACAGCAGCTTATTCAGCTACAACGTTTAACTTAATTTCTGCTTTAACTTCGCGGTGCAGACGAGCAACAGCAACGTGCTCACCCAACTCCTTAACAGCCTCTTCGATAGTGATAATCTTCTTATCAATATCAAAACCGGCAGCCTTCAGTGCCTCTGCTACTTGAGCAGTGGTGATAGTACCAAAGATCTTACCATCCTCGTTTGCCTTAGCAGCAACAGTGATAGTGGTCATAGCCAACTTATTAGCTGTGTTTTGAGCATCATCTAACAACTGAGCCATCTTCTTGGCTTGTTGCTTCATGTTCTCTGCCAACTGTTTCTTGTTGCTTTCGTTAGCGATAATAGCATACTTGTTAGGAATCAAATAGTTACGTCCGTAACCGTCCTTAACCTTAACGATATCGTTTTTGTAACCCAAATTGGCTACGTCTTGAATCAATATAATTTCCATAATCTTTAAACTTTAAACATTAAACTTTAAACTTACTTCATCATATCGGTTACGTATGGCAGTAATGCCAAGTGACGAGCTTTCTTAACGGCTTGAGCAACCTTGCGTTGATACTTTAAGGAAGTACCGGTGATGCGGCGAGGAAGAATCTTACCTTGCTCGTTGAGGAACTTCTTCAAGAACTCAGGATCCTTGTAGTCAATGTAACGAATGCCGGCTTTCAAGAAACGGCAATACTTTTTCTTCTTTTGTTCGTTCTGCTGTGGAGTCAGATAGCGAATCTCATCATTCTCTTGTGCCATAATTAAGCCTCCTCTTTTTTAAAGTTGTTACGACGTTTTTCAGCATACTCAAATGCATACTTGTCAAGACGAGTCGTCAAGAAACGAATGATTCGCTCATCACGACGGAATTCTGTCTCGAGCGTTGCTACCATCTCGGGCTTTGCATCAAATTGAAGCAGACAGTAAAAACCCGTGGTCTTAGCT
The DNA here is from genome assembly GCA_024400135.1 of Paludibacteraceae bacterium. Classification (GTDB taxonomy): domain Bacteria; phylum Bacteroidota; class Bacteroidia; order Bacteroidales; family Paludibacteraceae; genus Colicola. The sequence goes on along the minus strand of JAKSNE010000115.1, from coordinate 1,201 downwards.
TGGATGGGGTAAGCTAATTTCTTTAAACCCCACTCTTCACGATTAAGAATGGCACCACCATTCTCCGTGAGAAGGTTCTCGAACTTGTCTACCGTTTCCTTCGTCTGTGGCTCAGACAAAACGGGGGTAAGAACGAAAACGGTTTCGTAATGATTTAACATAAATTTGTTTTGTTTTTAATTAATAATTATTGTTTTACATACGCCTATCCGCGCACTTCGCGCGAAAAAGCGTGCAAAGGTAGTAATAATTTTTCATATATGCAAATATTTTTGAAAAATAATGCGATTTTTCTTGCCTATGTCAAAAAAAAATGCTATCTTTGCACAAAATTTGTTGAATATTATGCGAAAACACATCTTTTTTCTCCTTCTTCTCACCCTTATCGGCTATGGCTGCCAACGCCCTACCGCACGGGTGGAAAAGTCCGAATCGATCCCTATTGATGCCTCCATGGACGCTATCCAAGATTCCGCCTATCTTGCCTATCTGGTTCCTTTCCAAGAAACCTTACAGCAGAAAGGCAACGTCGTCCTCGCTCACGCCCCACAACCGCTAACCTATGGCGAGCCCGAGAGTTCAATCCTTAACTGGAGTTCCGATGCTCTGCTCGTACAAGCGCGCAAGTACTATCCGGGACGCGTCGATATCGCCATCGTGAACAAAGGCAGTATGCGTACCGAATGGCAAGCTGGTGATATCACTGTACGTAACCTATACGAACTTATGCCCTTTGATAACGAACTGGTCGTCCTTACCTTACAAGGGCAAGACATCCTCGAACTATGCCAAATATTTGTGGAAGATAACGGACAGGGTATAGCGAATATGACCATCGTTGGAGAGGACAAGCAACTGGCAGAGGCTCGTATCGGTGGGCAACCCATCGACCCCGATGCTTACTACACCGTCGCTACCAGCGATTACCTTGCGAACGGAATGGACCGAATGACCCCGTTGGCTCGTCATATTGAGAAATGGAACGAGCACCAACTCATTCGCGACTTGTACATTGACCAAGTCAAAGAACAGTCCACCGTCCCCGCCATCCTCGACCATCGTTTTATTATTTTATAATAACCCAATTCATCATTTCATCATTAGCCCTTTGGGCGCATCAATTCATCATTATGAAAAAATTCTTTTTCATCATTTCTGCCCTCTGCGCCACTTCCGCTTGGGCTTGCACTAATTTCATCGT
>JAKSNE010000114.1 GCA_024400135.1 Paludibacteraceae bacterium | reverse complement strand
ATTCTAACTATTTAGCTTAAGGCGGCTGATTACCGCCTTAAGTTTCTATTGTAAAATTATACATACCATGAAAAAAACGATTCTAACTTTACTTTGTGGCTCGCTTTTGATGGCTTGCACAGAGACCTATCGTCCCGCCTATCACCACACCCCCGAACAAAATTGGATGAATGACCCTAATGGTATGTTCTATGATGATGTCAATCAAGTTTGGCACCTTTATTTCCAATATAACCCATACGCCACCACGTGGGGAAATATGACGTGGGCACACTCCACATCTACCGACCTTATTCATTGGACTCACCACCCCAATGCTATTATGCCCGACTCGTTAGGAACGATCTTCTCCGGCTCGGCGGTCATTGATAAGAAGAACACCGCCGGTTTTGGCGAAAACGCTGTGGTAGCTATTTTTACGTATGCCGAGAAAATGGGGCAGATGCAAGCCATCGCTTATTCCAATGATGGCGGTTATACCTTCACTAAATATGAGGGCAACCCTGTGCTCACCGCAGATATAAAAGACTTCCGTGACCCGAAGGTCTTCTGGAACGAAGCCACTAACCAATGGAACTTAGTTCTCGCAGCCGGACAGGAAGTGCGCTTCTATAGCAGTCCCAACCTCAAAGAATGGACTTACCTCAGCTCTTTTGGAGAAGGCTATGGTAACCACAATGGCGTTTGGGAGTGTCCGGATCTGATACAATTACCTGTTCGTAATTCAGACGAAAAGAAGTGGGTGCTGATTGTTAATATCAACCCGGGAGGTCCTTTTGGCGGTTCGGCTACCCAATATTTTGTCGGAGAATGGGACGGCGCTCACTTCACTACCGACCAGACACAAACGCTGTGGATGGATTGCGGTAAAGACCACTACGCAACCGTTTCTTTCCACAATGCCCCCAACCATCGCAATGTCGTCTTAGCATGGATGAGCAACTGGCAATATGCCGAAGAAACACCGACAAAGAAGTTCCGCTCTGCCAATTCATTGCCCCGCGAAATAAACTTGTTTGTCGATAACCAAAACCAATATCGTTTAGGCATATACCCCTCGCCGGAGGTGTTAGCTATCCCCACAGAGCCGTCCTCTGAGTTAGCGCCATTAGCTAAGATTGAGGTGTCCGTTACCCGTGGTAACCAACCGGCAGTTATCTCTTTGTCCAACGACAACGGAGAACAAGTGATAATGATGTACGATTTTGATAAAAACACTTTCTCTTTCGATCGAACCCATTCAGGTGTGGGAGGTTTTGCTCGCGAATTTCCCAGTATCACAACGACCGACTTAATGGTAGATGCCCAACAATATAAACTGCTTATCTTCATCGATCGTTGTTCTATTGAGGTCTTTGATGCGGATGGTCATTGGGCAATGACGAACTTAGTCTTCCCCACCAAACCGTACAACGAGGTGAAGACGAATGGATGTAAAGCGGAACTTTATAAAATTGGCAAATAAACAGAAACAAATATGAAAAAGAATCTCTCCTTTTTAGTGGTGATGCTCACCTTCTTTACCATGGGATTTGTCGATCTCGTGGGGGCTGCGAGCAATCACGTGCAGTTAGACCTTGGTCTGACCGAGTCGCAAACGTATTTTATTCCGTCATTGGTGTTCTTCTGGTTCCTTATCTTCTCGGTGCCCACTTCGGCGCTAATGAATAAGATTGGACGCAAAAACACCGTCCTTGTCTCGTTAGCCATAACGCTGCTGTCGCTTATCTTACCTATCTTTGGCAATGGCTATTGGCTGATGCTTATCGCCTTCTCGCTACTCGGTATCGGTAATGCTATCATGCAGACCTCCCTCAACCCGCTGGTGACGAACATCATCTCGGGCGATAAACTGGCGTCCTCCCTCACGTTCGGTCAGTTCGTGAAGGCAATAGCCTCGTTTATGGCACCTATCCTGATGACTTGGGGAGCCGTAGCGGCTATCCCGTCCTTTGGACTGGATTGGCGTATCGTGTTCGTTATCTATGGTGTCATCGGTTTGATTGCGACCATCCTTCTCTACCTCACGAAGATTGAGGAACAACCCCTCGCCGGTAAGGCGGCGGGTGTGGGCGAATGTATCAAACTGTTAGCCCACCCGATGGTGTTGCTCTGCTTCTTGGGTATCATGTGCCACGTAGGCATTGATGTCGGAACGAACACGACCGCTCCCAAACTGCTGATGGAGCGCCTTGGCTGGACGCTCGACCAAGCGGCATTTGCCACGTCCCTGTATTTTATCTTCCGTACCCTCGGCTGCTTCTCGGGAACGTTTATCTTACGCAAACTCTCGTCGAAGATCTTCTTCCTTATCAGTGCCTTGATGATTGTAGCCGCGATGGTGCTGATGGCTATCGGTCACTCGCAAGCCGTCCTCTATATCGGTATCGCCTTAGTCGGTTTTGGCAACTCGAACATCTTCCCCATCATCTTCTCGGAGGCACTCAAAGCCGAACCCGACCACCAAAACGAGGTATCGGGATTGATGATTATGGGTCTGTTCGGTGGCACTATCTTCCCGCTTGTCATGGGCTTTGCCAGTGACGCTATCGGCGTATTAGGTGCGGTCTTGGTGATGGCAATCGGAGCAATCTATCTTAGTATTTACACTTCTAAAATTCGTCACTAATATGGAAAAGACTGTTGTTGGATTGGGCGAAGCCCTATTTGATTGCCTCCCTACGGGACGCAAACTCGGTGGCGCACCGGCGAACTTCGCGTACCACGTATCCCAATTCGGGTTGACCGGCTATGCCGTCTCGGCTATCGGTAACGACGAATTAGGAAAAGAAATCACGGACACCTTTGATAAGGTCGGACTGCATTATATCCTTCCCGTTGTCAAAGAACCTACAGGAACGGTACAGGTCACCCTTGACGATAAAGGTATTCCGCAATACGAGATCTGTCTGGGCGTAGCGTGGGATAATATCCCCTTTACGGACGAGATGAAAGCGCTTGCACAAAAAGCGGATGCCGTCTGCTTTGGCTCGTTGGCTCAACGTTCTAAGGTCAGTCGCGCAACGATTAACGCTTTCTTAGATACCATGCCTAAGACCGCCCTCAAGGTGTTTGACATCAACCTGCGTCAGCATTGGTACAGTCGCGAAGTGATTGAGACTTCGTTACAAAAAAGCAATATCCTCAAGATCAATGACGAGGAAATCCTTGTTGTCAAATCCTTGCTGGAGTTACAAGGCACCACCTACGGCGAACTCTGCCTCGAACTCATCCGCCGTTACGACTTACAGATGGTTATCCTTACTTGCGGAACGGAGGGTAGCTATGTCTTCAGCGAACAAGAGGAGAGTTTCTTGCCCACCCCGAAGGTGCAAGTGGCTGATACCGTTGGTGCCGGCGATAGTTTCACGGGAGCGTTTGTAGCCTTATTGTTGCAAGGCAAATCCATCCGTGAGGCGCACGAGATGGCAGTTAAAGTCAGTGCTTTCGTCTGCACCCAAGCCGGCGCCATGCCGCGTTATGGTGAAATGGGAGTAGAGGGGTAGAGGAGTAGGGAAAAAGCGATTTTTCGATTGAGAAAATCGCTTTTTTCTTGCATATATCGAAAAAAAGTTGTACCTTTGCAGCATAAAAATGTTGCACGCCATGAAAAACCTATCTTTTGTTACAATTTTACTATTGTGTTTCTTGTCTTTTGGGACAAGTTGCAGCCGTCAAACGCAGCGCTATAAGATTGCTGTGTCGCAATGCTCGGACGATGCGTGGCGTAGGAAGATGAACGAGGAAATGGAAAGAGAATTGCTCTTTCATCCCTCGTTACAAATTTCTTTACGACAAGCCAACGCCAA
>JAKSNE010000113.1 GCA_024400135.1 Paludibacteraceae bacterium | reverse complement strand
TGTCTGTTAACGTAGCAATAACGTAGCATAATAGGCCCTACGTAGGCTTGACAAAACAGTGTCGAGTGAGTGTCGACCCAAAAAGTGAGTAAAAATACAGTTAAAACACTGACGAAACATAGTTAAAATAGAAAACAAAATGCCACAAAAATAGGAAATAATTTGCACAATTCAAATATTTTTCGTACCTTTGCAGTCCGTTTTTCGAGATGTCGAAAACAACGTGGAAAAATAATGAAAAATTTTTCGAAAAAATAAATGAGTAAGATTGACAAAATATTGACGCATAAGGTGTGGGGGTATGTCATAATGGTGAGCGTACTCTATTTGGTCTTTGATGTTACGTTTCGCTTAGGTGCTTATCCGCAGGCGTGGATCAATGATGGTATCACCGCCCTCTGCTCCTACCTGCATTCAGTTATGCCCGAAGGCTGGCTGACCGCCTTGTTTATCGACGGACTGGTTCAAGGCGTGGGCGCGGTACTGTCCTTCCTCCCTAATATCTGTATTATCTTTGTGCTTCTCTCCATCCTCGAAGACTCGGGATATATGGCGCGTATCGGTTTTCTCATGGATAAACTGATGCACAGAGTAGGACTGCACGGCAGTTCGTTTGTGCCGATGATTGTCGGTTTCGGCTGCAACGTTCCCGCTATCATTGACGCTCGCAGTATCGAAAACAAGAAAGACCGAACACTGACGATGCTGATGATTCCGTTTATGAGTTGTTCGGCTCGGTTGCCGGTTTATCTGCTGTTCGTGTCGGCATTCTTTGCCCGTTACAAAGCACTGGTAATGATATCCTTATATCTGATTGGCGTAGTGATGAGTGTGCTTTTTGCCCTTGTGATGAAACGCACGAAATGGTTTAGGCAAGAGGAACACGACCCTGTCAATGCGTTGCCCCCTCTCGTCGCTCCGCAATGGTCCACGACGGGCAAACATATTTGGTACCACATCAAAGACTACCTCGATAAGATCGTTACGGTTATCATTTGGGCGTCGATTATCATTTGGGCACTGAGTTACTTCCCTACCCACGAACTGGAGACAAGTTATTTGGCTGCCCTCGGACATTTTATCGAGCCTGTGGTTCAGCCCCTCGGTTTTGACTGGCAAATGGCAGTGTGCTTACTGACAGGACTGCCAGCCAAAGAAGCGATTGTCTCTACGATGGGAATCTTGGCTCATGGCGGTGGGACATTAGCGTCCTTCACACCCCTTACTGCCTTTGGTTTTATGGTGTTTGTGCTACTTTATTTCCCTTGCATAGCCACGATTACCACCTTGCGTAAGGAGATTGGACACGGTTGGGCCTGGTTCACGGTGATACATTCGTTGCTTTTGGCATGGATTTTGTCGTTCCTTATTTATCAGATAGGAATGTTATGGTAAAAAAACTATTGGTCATATTCGTTTTGGTGCTCAGTTCGACCGCAATGGTTTGGGCTCATGCTTGGGGGGTGGTGTTAGACGACCACGGACAACCGTTGGCGGGTGCTAACGTGTATTGGGCGAATACGACTGAGGGAACGACTACCGACAGTTTGGGAAACTTTGAACTCGAACCCGTACCCACGACCCAACTGCTCGTTGTCTCGTTTATCGGTTTTCACAATGACACTATTCATATTCGGGGGCACAAAGCGCAGACGATTGTCCTTGTCAGTGACCTTGTCTTAGACGAAGTCACTATTCAAGCCACGAAGATGTCCATCATCAAGTCGCGCACTGCGACGATGGATGTGGAGACTATCGACGCTTCGAAGATCTGCAATGCGGCTTGCTGTAACCTCGCCGGCAGTTTTGAGACCTCCGCTTCGGTGGATGTCAGTTATGCGGACGCTGCCACGGGTGCGGAACAGATACGACTGCTCGGATTAGAGGGCACATACGTACAACTGAACTTAGAGAACAGCCCCGGTGTGAGGGGACTGAACCAGACCTTCGGACTGAATTTCCTACCGGGTTCGTGGCTCCAATCGATTCAAGTGAGCAAGGGCACTTCGTCCGTCATCAATGGCTACGAATCGACGGCAGGACAGATCAATGTAGAGCTGATTAAAGCGCAAACCGCTAACCCGATAGATATATCCGCTGCGTTGGGAGAGACGTTCAAGCCCGAAGTGAATATCACCGGTGGATGGGACGTGAACGAACACGCGGCTACGGCGGTACTCACCCACTACGAAGACCGCGCCTACGAGGACGATGGCAATAACGACGGCTTCTTGGACGAACCGAAGATACGCAACGCTAACCTTCTCAATCGTTGGAACTGGGAGAAAAACGGTTATACGGGTCAGGTGTTGGTACACGGTGTTTATGACAGGCGTTGGGGCGGAACCACAAAGAAACACAATATTGCTGCTCCCGACGATATCTATGGGATAGACTTGAGGACGTATCGAGTAGGCGGGTTCTTAAAGAACGGGTATATGATTGATGACGAGAAAGCGCAGTCGATAGGCGTGGTGCTGGCTGCCAGTTATCACGACCTCAATAACCAATATGGCAATAACCGCCTTTGGAAAGCGAATCAGACGAATATCAACCTCAATGCTATCTTCCAGACCTCGTTTGAGGATGACCCAACCGACCCGATGCAGTGCCAAGAGCACCAACTATCGACCGGTGTCAGCGTCAATTACGACCGCTATCGCGAAGAACTGACGGGTGTGTTTGCGCCAATGAATACGCTAAATGGGTTGCAACGCGACGAAGTCACGCCCGGTGTGTTTGCTGAATACACCTATACTTATCAAGATAAAATAAGCATGCAGGCGGGTGCGCGCGTAGATTGGAGCAGTTTGTATGGTGTGTTTGCTACGCCGCGGTTGAACTTCCGCTATGCGCCCTTTGAGTGGTGGGTGATGCGTGCCTCGGTTGGATTAGGGTATCGGTCGCCGAATATCATCACCGACCATGTAGGGTACTTGCCGAGCAATCGCGAATGGTATATATCGCCTAATATCCGACAAGAGAAAGCCGTGAATACGGGTGGAACGATGTCGTTTTATATCCCCATCGCTACACGCGAACTGCGTATCTCGGCAGAGTATTACTATACGAAGTTCCTCGACGCAATGCTCACGGATGTGGACAAAGACCTACACGCTATCACGGTGTATAACATGCGCGATGTTGAAGGAGCTCAGTCCTTCTCCCACAGCGCTCAAGTAGAAGCATCGATGGTGATCCTACCCGGATGGGAGTTGACCGCAGCGTTCCGTTATACCGATGTGAGACAGACTTCGTTTTGCGCTGCCAGAAACGCTTACCTGTTGCGCGAGAAGGCGCTGCAGCATAAGTTTAAGGGGCTGATCACCACGTCCTATACCACCCCAAAACAAGGTTGGCAGTTCAATGTGACGGCGCAGTTCAATGGACCTACGCGCATGCCGGACGGGTTTGTTATCCCGGAGGGTAGTAAACAATATAAGATGAAAAATGACAATATCTACGCTACTTGGTTCCCGCAGTTGAGTGCACAGATCACCAAGAAGTTCCCTCACGCGAGTGTATATGTGGGTACAACGAATATGACGAACTTCTCGCAAGACCAACCCGTGGTAGCAGCCAATCATCCTTATTCGAACGATTTTGACGCTTCGATGGTTTGGGGACCGCTTGGGGGGTGGGACTTTTACGTAGGCTTCACGTGGGGACTGGATAGAATTGAAGAGGATCACCATCACGAACACCATCACGAACACGAACATGAACATCATTAACTATAAAAAATTAAGTATTATGAAAATGAGAAAACTTTTATTTGCAGGTGCTTTGGCACTGATGGCAATGGCTTGCAATCCCTTAAAGATTGCCTTAAAC
>JAKSNE010000112.1 GCA_024400135.1 Paludibacteraceae bacterium | reverse complement strand
CAATACGGCGAACTCGGTTTTCCGGGTGTACCCGAGACAATGGAGCAAGGACAAAGGACAAAAGACTATATGGTTGAGGAATATAAAGAGGATGTATTCGTAGGCTATCGCTATGCCGATAAGGCAAAACTCACTCCCGTCTTCCCCTTTGGACACGGACTGAGTTATACCACCTTTACATATTCGAATATCTCTCTAAACTCTACACTAGCCCCCAAGGCGTACACTCTAAACTTGACCGTGGCTAATAGTGGGGAAACGGCAGGTGCAGAGGTGATACAGGTATATGTAGGCGAGAATAAACCGACCGTAGCGCGTCCCGTGAAGGAGTTGAAGGCGTTCGAGAAAGTCTATTTAGAGCCGGGTGAGAGTAAGACAATAACCATCGCCCTTGATCCGAAGGATTGGGGCTATTGGGACGAAGCGAAACATCAGTTTGTTACTAATCCGGGCAAATATACGATTTACGTTGGAACGTCGTCGAGGAAGATTGTAGGGAAAGTTAATATCGCTTTGTAACTCATTTGTGCGGCGGCTTCGTTGGGCAGGCAGGACAGTAAAATCGTAGGAACAGACTGCACCACGGTAGCGATAGTAGCATAAAGGGCATCCATCACTTTGGGAATAATCTTCAAACCCGACGACGAACTGAGCATATACGCGTAAGCAGCGGGCAGACGCAAGCGTTCGAAACTATTCTCGGGCGCTTGTTTTAGTTGCACTATCCCGCGCACGGGTGCGCACATATTCTTATAACAAGGCGTCTTACCCGACCAAGGGCTACCGAAGATAACCGGCCGACCATCTACTAATCGAAGGATAGGATTGTCGTCATTCATCAGTTCTGCCTCTGGGAAGGCACTAAGCCACTGACGCGAGTGCGTCGATTTGCCGGTACCCGATTTGCCTAAGAAGAAATAGCCATTGCCCTCGTATTGGATGACCGACGCGTGCAGCGTCAAAGCCTGCTTGAAGCAAGCGGTGAAGGCATATAACAGCATCGCGGCATTATCGACCGCGAAACGCTGTTGGGGAGTGTTGATATACAAGGTGGCTTTTGTCCAATCATGACTTGCAAGGATACGGCAACAGGTCTCGCTATCGCGGTACATCGACACGCACAGCAACCACTGCTCAGGCAGTTGGTAAAGTTCGATACGCGGCATATCTTCGTCCGACTTATCGGTGAAGAAGGCGGTGAGATCGGTCTCGTCCACCGGACAAGAGTTGTTCGTGACGGTTAGATGAAATAAGTCCGCCTCTGAGGCTTGGACTTCAAAAGGCGCATAGTTGGGGAGCAGGTCAAAAACCTGCTCCTCAGCTGTGAACCCAAACGTGAGGTTGGCTACTCTATAATACCGGCTTGTAACCATGAGTCAATCGTAGTTTGAGAGTCTTGTAAGGCAACCTCTTCGGTTACTTCGTATTCGTCCAATAGGTAGGCAGTGAGGCGCTGGGCATCGAAGTCTTGACCATCAGCAACCTTCTCCCAAAGGTAAGCGGCGGTAGCATTCATGGTAATCATCTTGTTGAAGTTGATTTGCTCTAAGCCCTCACCGATGAGCATAAACTCGTCCCCTAACGGACGTAACTTAAATCCTTGTTTTACTTTCATATTTCTAATCTTTCATTATTTACGACTACGCCAAAGGGCTGTCATTTGTTCCAATGTCTTACCTTTCGTTTCGGGAACTAACCGATATACGAACCAAGCGGCAACGAGGCAGATAATGCCGTAAATAGTATATACCATCGCCGGGCTGAAGTTGTATAGAGGCACGAACGAAGAGGAAACGATAAAGTTAAATATCCATTGGAAAGCGACAGCGATAGCGGTGGCTTGGCTACGAATGGTATTGGGGAAGAGTTCGGACATATACACCCAACAGATAGGCCCCCAACTGAACATAAACGCTGCGCTATAGATAAGGATACTCAATACTTCAATCCAATCGGGCATGGCAATTATCTTCGTTACCGCAAAGAGCAATGCACCAAATGCCATAAGCAACGAACCGTAGATAAGTAGCGGTTTACGCCCAAAACGCTCTACAGTAAAGATAGCCAGTAAGGTAAACGAGATATTCACTACACCCATCAAAACGGTGAAGATCATCGGGTTATCCAATCCTACAGACTCAAAGATTCGCGGAGCATAATAGAGCACCGCATTGATACCTACTGCCTGCTGGAAGACACTGAGCATAATACCTACAAAAATCACCATCCAACCATAAGCGAGTAGCGGTTCGCGTTTCTCGACAGCCGTTTGGCGTATCTCTTCCACTATCTCGACTGCCCTTTGTTCGCCATTGATGCGTGTGAGCACTTGTAGCGCTTCTTTATCGCGTCCATTGAGAACGAGATAACGAGGCGACTCGGGAACGAGCAGGATAAGTAGTGTGAATAATCCGGCAGGAACACACTCGCTACCGAACATCACACGCCAACCCACTTCTTGCGTCCACTCTTGGATAGCAGGATCATTGATGTGCGCTTGAATAATAAGGAAGTTCACAAAATACACCACCAGCTGACCAAAGATAATCGCAAACTGGTTCCAACTAACCAACGCTCCACGACGCGAAGCCGGTGCAATCTCAGCGATATACATCGGGCAGATAGCCGAAGCTAATCCAACTCCTATACCACCAAGTAAACGGTAACAGTTAAAGACGATAAGCAGCGTCAAAGAAGGCTCTTGAGGGAGGATCCACGTCTCGGGAGCGTAAGAACCCCAAGCAGAAACGAAGAAACAGATACCGGCGATGAATAGACTCTTTTTTCGTCCAAGACGGCCTGCCATTATACCCGATAGAAAAGCACCAATGACACAACCGATGAGCGCACTACTGGAAGTGAATCCGTGTAAAGCGTCGGTATAGTCAAACTCGTCTGACGCGTCAAAGAAGTCTTCCAGTCCCTGTTCTGCTCCTGAAATAACAGCGGTGTCATAACCAAATAACAATCCGCCAAGGACCGCAACTAATACGATGCCAAATAAATAGGATTTATTCATTGATAAATGATGAATTGATGAATTGATAAATGATGAATTTATTTGCAATAGAGGGATACGAGGGTTTCGTACAACTCTTGTTTACCACTGATGGTAGCGGGTTCGCCATTGGCTTTGGCGTATTCCACCACTTGTTCGAGGGTCAGTTTTCCCTCTTCAAACTCCTTACCTTTACCGCTATCAAAACTGCTATACCGCGCTTTGACCATTGCAGGAATCTCACTCTGTTCGAGGATGGCTGCAGCGTTGAGTAAGGCACGTGCCAGTGCGTCCATGCCAGAGATGTGCGCAATAAAGATGTCCTCTGCATCGGTAGAGTTACGACGCAGTTTAGCGTCGAAGTTACTGCCACCATTGCCCAGACCGCCGTTTCGGATGATCTGCATCATAGCTTGGGTGAGTTCAAAATTGTCAATAGGGAATTGATCTGTATCCCAACCGTTTTGGGCATCGCCGCGGTTAGCGTCGATAGAACCAAGCATGCCGTTATCTACAGCCACTGCCAGTTCGTGCTCAAAGGTGTGACCGGCAAGCGTTGCGTGGTTGACTTCGATATTCACCTTGAAGTCCTTGTCGAGGTTGTGCGCTTTGAGGAAACCGATAACCGTCTCGGTATCTACATCGTATTGGTGTTTGGTAGGCTCCATCGGTTTGGGTTCGATAAGGAACGTTCCTTTGAAACCTTTGGCGCGAGCGTAGTCACGAGCGATGGTGAGCATTTGTGCTAAGTGCTCTTTCTCGCGTTTCTGGTCGGTATTAAGCAAGGACATATATCCTTCACGTCCACCCCAGAAGACGTAGTTCGAACCACCGAGTTTGA